>CAMCEP010000010.1 GCA_945873675.1 Asaia bogorensis | reverse complement strand
GCGTTATGGGTAAGACAACTGGCTTTCTTGAATTCGAACGTGCCGAACGTGGCTATATCAAGCCCGAAGACCGGCTGAAGAATTACAAGGAATATGTGACACCTCTGCCAGGGGCAGAGCTCACGAAGCAGGCGGCGCGCTGCATGAATTGCGGCATTCCGTACTGCCATAATGGCTGCCCGGTGAATAACATGATCCCGGATTGGAATGATCTGGTCTATCGGGATCAGTGGCAGGCGGCGCTGGAAACGCTTCATTCCACCAACAACTTCCCGGAATTCACGGGCCGCATTTGCCCCGCGCCTTGCGAGGCAAGCTGCACGCTGAACATCACGGAAACGCCGGTCACCATCAAGTCAATCGAATGTGCGATTGTTGATCGCGGATGGGAAGAAGGCTGGATCAAGCCGCAAATCCCCACACATAAAACCGGCAAGCGTGTAGCCGTTGTGGGTAGCGGCCCGGCGGGGCTCGCGGCCGCGCAGCAATTGGCGCGTGCCGGGCATGCGGTGACGCTGTTTGAAAAGCATGATCGCATCGGCGGTTTGCTCCGCTACGGCATTCCTGACTTCAAGATGGAAAAGCAGCTGATTGATCGCCGCGTGCAGCAAATGGCTGCGGAAGGTGTCGAATTCCGCACCGGCACGGAAGTGGGCAGCACGCTGCCGTTTGATGTGCTGTTGGCCGGTTATGATGCGGTGGTGCTGACGGGCGGCGCCGAATGGCCGCGCGAATTGGAAGTGGATGGCCGTAATCTTTCCGGCATCTATCCCGCGATGGATTATCTGACGCAGCAGAACAAGCGTGTGGCAGGCGATACTGAAGACCGCGCTGCGCCGCGTGGCACCATCTCGGCCACCAGCAAGCATGTGGTGGTGATTGGCGGCGGCGATACGGGGGCGGATTGCATCGGTACCTCGGCACGGCAGGGTGCGGCTTCCATCACGCAGATTGAGATCATGCCGAAGCCGCCAGAGCATGAAAACAAGGGCCTGACCTGGCCGAATTGGCCGCATAAGCTTCGCACTGCGCCGGCGCATTATGAAGGCTGCGAACGCGATTGGGCGGTGCTGACCAAGCGCGCTGTTGGTGAGAATGGCCGCGTGACCGCGCTTGATTGTGTGCGCGTGGAATGGGTGCATGAAGCTGGGCGCATGCAAATGCGTGAAGTGGCGGGCAGCGAATTCCAGATGAAGGCTGATCTTGTGCTGCTGGCGATGGGCTTCGTAGGGCCGCGGCGCGCTGGGCTTCTGGAGACCTCAGGCGTCGCTTTGGATGCGCGCGGCAATGTGCAGGCGGATACGGAAGCCTATCAGACCTCGGTCCCCAAGGTCTTCGCCGCGGGCGATATGCGGCGCGGCCAATCGCTGGTGGTTTGGGCCATTCGCGAAGGTCGCCAATGCGCGCGCGCCGTGGATGAATTCCTGATGGGGGCAAGCACCCTGCCGCGCTGATACGGTGTGGCATAAATATCGAAGTATAAGGTCTTGGTCCCAAATCGTTGAAGCAAAAGAAGTCTTTTTCCAGTAAGGAGAATCAAATGCGTAAAATCGCACCCATCGCTCTGTCCCTGTTCTGCGCCATGGCATTGCCCGTCTTGGCTCAGCAAAAATCCCCCGCGCGGCAGGCTACGCCTGATGTCGCGGCGCAGCCACGTTATGCCACGGTCAATCTGCGCGCCGATTTCTCGCCTGATCCGCATGAAACACGCGTGGAAGCTGGCGGAGATCGCCAGGTACAAGGCCTTGGTACTGATTGCGCCGGCTGGATTGACTATGCGCGCCCCGATGTTGATTTGAATTACCAGGCCGGCAGTTTGCCGCTTTATATTTCCGTTGTTGCGCAGGCTGATACCACGCTCATCATCAACGATCCGGCTGGCAGGTGGTTGTGCAATGATGACATGGAAGGGTTGAACCCCGGCATCATCATCCAGCGCCCAGCAAGCGGAAACTATAATATCTGGATCGGCACGGTGGAACGTGGCCCTGCGCAAGCAGCCACGCTCCGTATTTCCGAAGTGCCACCAAACCGGCGGAAATGAGCCGCTGTCTGGAACGTCTATTCCTTAGCTACATTCGCCTCGGCCGCGATTCGAGCCCATAATTCCAATTCGCGGCGGTTGAATTCGCCAAGCGCCTCTGGCGTGCTGGTGGTGGAAACGATGCCAAGCGCGCCGATATGGCGCTTGGCCTCATCGCTTTGGCCAATGGAAACCATCTCTCGGTTCAGGCGCGCGATGATGGCGGGCGGCGTGCGTGCCGGCATCCAGGAACCATTCCAGGAAGCGAAGTCAAAGCCCGGCAAGCCGGATTCCGCGACTGTTGGCACATCCGGCAGGGTTTCCACCCGCCGTGCGGTGGTCACGGCTAGGGCGCGAATGGTGCCGGCGCGTAAATGTTCCACTGCTGGCCCAAGATCGGTCACAAGGAAATGTAGCCGTCCGCCGAGAAGATCTGCCATGGCCTGCGGTGTGCCGCGATAGGAGATTTGCTCCGCCTTGAAGCCGGCGGCCTGGCTGAGAAGATGCGTGCCGGCAAGCCCGCCTGCATTGCCAATGCCGTAATTCAGTGACCCAGGATTGGCGCGCGCATGGGCGATGAAAGTTTGCAGATCGCGCGCTGGATTATCCGCGCGCACCAGAACGCCAAGCGGGTTAAGGCTGATCATTGAAAGCGGCGCGAAATCGCGCAGCGGATCATAGCCCGGTTCACGCATCAAATTCGGATTGGCAGCATGGGTGGAAACGGAGCCGAAAAAGATTGTGTAGCCATCAGGCGCGGCACGTGCCGCCGCACGCGCGCCAAGGGCGCCATTGGCGCCGCCGATATTTTCAATGATGAAATTCTGGCCGAATACGCGCGCCAAGCGTTCACCATAAAACCGCGCCAGGCTATCGGTGCCGCTGCCGGCCGGGAAAGCCGCGATGATGCGGACAGGGCGGTTGGGCCAATTGGCTTCCTGCGCGCGCGTGATGTCGGGCGCCAACACGGTGACGCCGGCACCAAACGCCAGCAATGAGCGGCGCGATAGTGGGGTTTTTTGCTGCATTTTCTTTCCTCCCTTTTTCTTGTGGTGCTTCAGGTAAAGTCGAATTCGCGATAGCCGCCGGCAGCGACTTCATCCGCAATCCGTCGATATTCCACTGCGCCACCATAATAGCCAAGGGTGCGACGGATATCGCGCCCTTCGACATTGCGATTGATCCCGGTTTGCCAGGAATTGACGTCAGCAAAAAGTAACCCGGCCACGGCTTCTTCCACCTTCTCAGCCCACCAATGCACTGCTTTGGGCCTGGGTTCCACGCGCTTCAGGCCGTGATTGCGCATATGAATAACAAGATCAGTGACCCAATCCACGATTTCCTCGATATTGCGGGGGATATTGCCGCGCGCGGTATGGGGGCCGAGCACCATCAGCATATTGGGAAAACCTTCGGCCATCACGCCCAGAAAGGTTCTTGGCGTGCTGATCCATTCCTGCTTCAGGCTGCGCCCACCAGGGCCGCGAATATCAATCCTGTCATAAGGGCCTGTCACACCATCAAAGCCTGTCGAGAAAATCAGGATATCAAAAGCGAAATCCTCAGCACTGGTTTTGATGCCGTCGGGCGTAATGCACACAATCGGCGTTTCATTGATATCCACCAGGCGGACATTGCGCTGGTTATAAACTTCGTAATAGCCGCTTTCCAAAGGCAGCCGTCGGGTACCGAAGCCATGATTTTTGGGAATGAGTTTTTCTGCAACCGCCGGGTCTTTCACCCTTTGGCGGATCTTGCGCGCCATGAAGTCACTCGCCAGCGCATTGGCTTCCTTATTGGTCAGCACATCTGCAAAATTACCGACCCAAATGCCAAAGCCGGGTTCAGCGTATAGCTTTTCCCAAAAGGCTTCGCGTTCCTCGGCAGAGACTTCCAAAGCCTTGCGCGGATCTGTCTGGTGGATGAAGCAGGTCGCAGTTTCCCTGCAGCGGGCGAAGATTTCCGGATAGCTTGCCTTGATCTTCACCTGTTCTTCCGGGGTGATCTTGCGGTTATGCAAGGGTGCGGCCCAATTCGGCGTGCGTTGAAACACTGTCAGATGCCCAACATCCTTGGCGATGGTTTGGATGATCTGAATGGCGGTCGCGCCCGTGCCGATAATGCCAACACGCTTGCCCCTGAAATCGACCGGATCATGCGGCCAGCGGGCGGTGTGGAAGGCTTGACCTGTGAAGGAATCTCGCCCGGGGATATTCGGCAAGGTGGGTGCGGAAAGCGGCCCCAGCCCCGTGATCAGCAAGGGCGCGCGGCAGGTCTCACCGTTTTCCAGCGTTACGGTCCAAAGATTTTGTGCATCATCGAAATGCGCAGCCTTCACGCGGCTATTGAAGGTGATGTGCTTGCGGACATCAAACTTGTCAGCAACGTAATTCAGATAGCGCAGTGTATCTGGCTGGGCGGAGAAATGTTCTGACCATTCCCATTCCTGGAGCAGTTCCTTTGAGAAGGAATAGCCATAGGACCAGCTTTCCGAATCAAAGCGCGCGCCAGGATAGCGATTCCAATACCAGGTGCCACCAAGATCGGACCCTGCTTCAAACACGCAAAGCTTCATACCGAGTTCGCGGAGTCTGATCAGCTGATACATGCCGGAGATGCCAGCACCGATGATGATGGCATCTGCATCGGTGGCAGTTGACGCGTTTTGTTGTACCGAAATTTTTTCGAGCATGGGGTCAAGCCCAACCTTGTTGCATTTCCTATGCCCAATGCGGGCTGGATCGCGCAGCGCACCAAAGCGGTGCCAGGTAAACTGGCAGTACAACGCCTGATCCGTTATGCACGTAGTTGGATTATGACCAGTAGTGGAAGATTTTGGCAAATATGCCGTCGGGCGCGGTCTTGGGCTGCCCTTCATAGTGCCTTGTGGCGGTGTGGTATTGGACGATATCCACATGTTTAAACCACCCAGTAACTAACGCTGATTTATTGGGCAAAAAAAGCCGTGCTCTATTCTAATTCAATTTTCATGATTTTATTTTAGGCATGGTCTGGTGTTTCGATAGTTGTGAAAAGGTTTTTCCCCATGTCCAACAGACAATCCCAGGCGAAAATAGCTACGCGACTTGCCTTGGCCATCGCTCTCCCCATCCTGGCTGTCCTGCTGATGGGTGGCCTTGTCATCTCCCAACAACTTCAGACGGTGCGGCAGGCCAATCAGCTTCAAGCGCTCAGCCATTTCAGCTCTCGCATCAGTGACCTGGTGCATGAGTTGCAAAAGGAACGCGGCATGTCTGCGTTGTTCATCGGCAGCCGTGGGCAGCAAATGGGTACAGAGCTACAGGCGCAGCGGCGCGATACTGATGGCCAGATCGCCATCGTACAGGATACGCTGAAAGCCTTGTCCCTTTCCGACTATAGTGCTGGGATTCGCCAAAGTGTGGAAAATGGGCTTTCCGGCCTTGCCGAGCTTGCTGCGAAGCGCGCTGATGTCAGCGGTTTGCGGATTGTCGGGCCTGATTCCTTTCGCTTTTATACGTCCCTCATCACGAATTTGCTGGCGGTACCGCAGGAATCGGTGAAGGTTTCGGACTCCCCGGCGGTGACTGCCAATCTTCTTGCCTATTTCAACTTCCTGGCGGCCAAGGAACGCGCTGGTCAGGAAAGGGCAACCGGCTCCGCAGGCTTCGCTTCCGGCCAATTTGCGCCCGCACAATATCGCACATTGCTGACAATTCTAGCAGAACAGGCCGCCTTCCTGTCATCTTTCCAGTCTTACGCCACGGAAGCGCAGCGTAATGCGGCGCAGCAAACTTTGACCGGCCCGATCATCACGGAAGCCGAACGCCTGCGCCGTATTACGGTGGAAACGGGATCAGAAAAGCCGCTTGGTGGTGTAGCCGCACGCGATTGGTTCAAGGCAACCACCGATCGCATTGACCTCATGAAAACAGTTGAGGATGTGCTGCAACGTGATCTTGCAACGCTCAATCAGGCAAATGCAGCTCAGGCGTGGAAAATCCTGACTTATGGGTCAAGCTTTGCGCTGATCATGCTAATGGCCGCGTTGATTGTTGGCTTTGTGCTGGCGCGCGGTATCACGCGCCCCATCACGGGCATGACGGAAGCCATGCGCGCCTTGTCACGCGGTGACCTTTCAATTGCTATCCCAGGGCGCGACAAGCGTGATGAAATCGGCACTATGGCGGAAGCGCTGGAGGTGTTCCGCAATGGTATGATGGAAGCCGAAGAACTCCGCAAAGCGCAAGAAACACAAAAGCAACAGGCTGCCGAAGAACGGCGCATCGCCATGAATGACCTTGCCGATAAGTTTGAACAAAGCATTGGTGAGGTAGTTGGCAATGTGACGCAGGCGTCTTCCCGCTTGCAGGGAACGGCTGAGGAAATGGCCCGCACTGCCGAAGAAACTTCCGGCCAATCCACGGCGGTGGCTGCGGCATCAGAACAGGTGACGGCAAATGTACAAACGGTTGCTTCCGCGACCGAGGAGCTTTCGGCTTCCATTCGTGAAATCGCGCAGCAGGTAGCGGAAGCCAGCCGCATGACCAATGAAGCGGTTGGCCACGCGCGGAGCAGCACGCAGGAAGTGCAGGGCCTGACAGATGCAGCCCAGCGCATTGGCGATGTTGTGCGCATCATCAATGACATCGCCGGGCAGACCAATCTGCTGGCGCTGAATGCCACGATTGAAGCGGCCCGTGCGGGCGAAGCTGGCAAAGGCTTTGCGGTGGTGGCATCAGAGGTGAAGGCGCTTGCTTCCCAAACCACCAAGGCGACGGATGAAATCGCTTCCCAGATCAAGGCGATGCAGGAAGCAACCGTACGCTCCGCGCAGGTGATTACGCATATTGCGGAAACCATCGATCAGCTCAGCCAAAGCTCAACGGCTATTGCTTCGGCTGTTGAAGAACAGGGTGCCGCAACGCAGGAAATAGCCCGCAATGTGCAGCAGGCTGCGGTGGGAACTACGGAAGTGGCAGGCAATATCACCCAGGTCAGCCAAGCCGCGAATGTCACGGGTAGTGCGGCAACATCCTTGCTCTCAGCGGCTGGGACGCTCAGCAAGGACGGCGCGGCACTGAAGAAGCAGGTGGACGGCTTCCTCCGCGAAATTCGGGCGGCTTGAGGCTGGCAAGCACCACCCTGGAAAGCCACGCCTCGGCTTTCCAGGGTCTGAGCCAGATGACATGATGCCACTGAAGGAAAAGGTGGCAGATCATGGCGCGTTTCAACGGTAAGATTATTCTGATTTCGGGCGGTGCGCGCGGCCAGGGGGCGGCGGAAGCGCGCCTGCTGGTCGCGGAAGGTGCCAGCGTTGTGCTGGGCGATGTGCTGGAAGCCGAAGGCGAAGCGCTGGCGCGTGAACTCGGCCCCGCCGCGCAATTCCTTCGCCTTGATGTGACCGAAGAAGCGGATTGGGTGCGCGCGGTTGCTGCCGCTGAAGCACACGGGCCACTCACAGGGCTTGTCAATAATGCCGGCATCTATGTGCCGAAGCTGATGATGGAAACGGATGCAACGCTGTTTGAGCGCCATACGCGCATCAATCAGCTTGGTTGTTTTCTTGGCATGAAGGCGGTGGTGCCGGCGATGGAAAGGGCGGGCGGCGGTTCGATTGTGAATATCTCCTCCACCGCCGGGCTGCGTGGGTCAGCGCGCGCATTCGCTTATGGTGCCACGAAATGGGCGCTGCGCGGCATGACGAAATCCGCCGCGATGGAATTGGCGCCGCGTGGCATTCGCGTGAATTCCGTCCATCCCGGGCCGGTTGCGACGCCGATGCTGGATATCCGCACGCCAGAAGAAAATGCCGCGCGGTTGAAATCTGTGCCCATGGGACGGCAGGGCACTGCCGAGGAAGTGGCGCGGCTTGTTTTGTTCCTGCTTGCTGATGACAGCAGTTATATGACGGGTTCGGAAGTCGCCATTGATGGCGGCGCCACGCTTTGAAAGCTTTCAGTATCCCAGGCTGAAATCCACCAGATTGATCAGCGGGCGCCCGGTGCGCATATTGTGGATATTCTCCACCACTTGTGGCGCCACGCTGGATGGGATGGTGACGCTGGCGGCATGTGGCGTCAGGAATACCTGGGGATGAGACCAGAAGCGGCTTTCCGCGGGCAGGGGCTCGGGTTCAAACACATCCAAAGCGGCACCGGCGATATGGCCGGAATCGAGCGCGGCCAACATGTCCTCCGCCGCCATGTGCCCGCCACGCGCGCCATTGATCACATAAGCGCCGCGCGGTAGCGCTGACAGCAGCTTGGTGTTCAAAACGCCACGCGTTTGCGGTGTCAGCGGCAGCAGGCAGATCAGGATATCGCTTTGCGCTGCCATGGCCATCAGCCCATCCGCGCCATGGAAGGTCTGCACGCCGGGCAGTGTCTTCGCACTGCGCGACCAACCCATCACCGGAAAGCCGAGCGAGGTCAGCACACGCGCCGAAGCACTGCCCAATTCGCCAATGCCCAGAATACCGATGCGCCGTTCCGCCGTGCTGGGCGCCGACAACTCCAGCCATTCCTTGCGCTGTTGCAGGGCGCGGTATTCCGGATCCTGCCGATGAAAGCGGAGCACATTCAGCAGCACCCATTCCGCCATGGCGCTGGTCAGCAGCACATCCTTCAACCGCGCCACGGGAATGCCCGGCGGCGGCCCCGGTGCGCGCAGCAAATGATCAACGCCAGCGCCCATGGAAACAATCAGCTTCAGGTTTGGATAACGGCGGAGTTCCATCATGTCATGCGCGGTCCAAACCACCGCGGCTTCAATTTCGGCCGGATCGCCCGCATCGGGAAACAGCCGAATTTCCAGGCTGGGATCAACGGCGAGCAGCGCCGCCTTCCAATCCTGCATGGTATGCGCCTTGGTTGAAAGCAGAATGGCCATTACGCGTTTTCCTTTGAAAGTGCTTCATCCAGCCGGCGCACAAAGGCGCGCCAATCATCCCGCCGCGCCGCTGCCCATTCCGTGCCATCGGGCAGCTTGGCGTAAAGGCTGAGGATGCTTTTGGACCAGAGGAAATCAAATTGCTGCGGCGATGAAAGAGCCAAGGCAGCGGTGCGTTCGAACACGCCATCCTTGATTTTTGGCATGATCTTCTTGAGCCACCACCAACAGCCAAGGCCAAGCACGATCATGCCGGCCCAGGTGCCGCCCTGCTGCACGCCAAGCGCTTCCAGCGGTGCGCCGCCAAATTTCAGCGCCAGAAAGCTGGTGGTCAGGATGGTCGCGGTTGGCCAGACATTTTCCCAGGTGCGATAGACCGGGGAGCCTGGCGAATTCATGCGGCGCAGGCTGACGCCAAGCTTCACTTGCTCGGCATCCAGCATTTCTTTCAGGCGTTCCAATTCACTCACTGTGGGTTCATTGCCTTTGCATTGCTGGTCAATTCGAAAGCGGCGGCCATTAACTGCTGCGTATAGGCTTGCTTGGGTGCCTGCACCAGCGCCGCAGCATCACCTTCTTCGACCACAAGCCCATCTTTCAGCACCGCGATACGATGCGCCATGGCGCGCACCACGCGCAGATCATGCGAAATGAACAGATAGGCAAGGCCATGGCGCGCCTGCAAATCGCGCAGCAAATCCACCACCTGTGCCTGCACGCTGACATCCAGTGCGCTGGTCGGTTCATCCAACACCACCAGGCTTGGCTTCAGCACCATGGCGCGCGCAATGGCGATGCGTTGGCGCTGGCCGCCGGAAAATTCATGCGGGTAGCGTTCCGCCATGCTGGGATCGAGCCCCACTTCGCGCAAAGCCTCTGCCACACGCGCCAGGCGTTCGGTGCGTGGCAGGCCGGCTTCATGCACTTCCAAGCCTTCGCCGATGATTTCCGCAACACTCAAGCGTGGTGAGAGCGCGCCGAAAGGGTCTTGGAAGACAATCTGCATGCGCCGCCGCCAAGGCCGTAGTGCGCGGTTGGAAAGCGCCTGCAAATCCTGTCCGGCAAACACAATGCTGCCTTGGCTATCCGCTATGCGGAGCAACGCAAGCCCCAGCGTTGTCTTGCCGGAGCCACTTTCGCCAACAAGGCCAAGCGTTTCACCGGCACGCAGCGAAAGGGAAACGCCATTCACCGCTTTCACTTCGGCTACTACGCGGCGTAGCAGCCCGCGACGGATCGGGAAATGCACGCGAATATCGCGCGCTTCCAGGGTGGTAGCAGCATTGGCGGGGATGGGCGCCGGCGCGCCACGCGGTTCGGTCGCCAGCAGCATGCGCGTGTATTCGTGCTGGGGCGCAGCAAAAACCTCCGTCACCTTGCCCTGTTCCACCGCATTGCCATCCTTCATCACCACAACGCGATCAGCATGGCGGCGCACAATGGAAAGATCATGCGTGATCAGCAGCATCGCCATGCCAAGCCGTTGCTTGAGTGCGGCGAGCAGTTCCAAAATCTGCGCCTGGATGGTCACATCCAGCGCCGTGGTGGGTTCATCAGCGATCAGCAGCTTCGGATCATTGGCGAGTGCGGCGGCAATCATCACGCGCTGACGCTGCCCGCCCGAGAGCTGATGCGGATAAGCGCCCAAGCGCTCCTCGGCCTGCGGAAAGCCCGCAAGCCGCAGCAATTCAATGACCCGCGTGCGCAAGGCTGAACCAGCCAGCGGGCGATGGAGCGTAATGGCCTCGGCAATTTGGCGTTCAATGCTGTGCAAAGGATTGAGCGAGGTCATGGGTTCCTGAAACACCATGCCGGCCACACCGCCACGCAGCGCACGCAGTTGCCTGTCATCCGCATCCAGCACGGAAACGCCATCCAGCGTGATGGACCCAGCCGGGTTACTACCGGCGCTGGACAGCAGGCGCAGGCAGGAAAGCGCGGTCACGGATTTGCCGCTGCCGCTTTCACCCACCAGTGCCAGTGTTTCACCGGGCTGCACATCAAAGGAAACGCCGTGCACCACTTCCCGCCCGCGGAAAGCCACCGACAAATCGCGCACCGAAAGCAGCGCCATCAGCCCTGCCCTCCGGGGAGTTTGCGCGGGTCAAAGGCATCGCGCACCGCTTCACCGACAAAAATCAGCAGCGTCAGCATGCCGCCCAGTACAAAAAAGCTGGTCAGCGCCAGCCAGGGCGCGTTCAGGTTGTTCTTGCCCTGATTGACCAATTCGCCGAGTGAGGGTGAGCCCGGCGGCAGGCCAAAGCCTAAAAAATCAAGCGAGGCCAGCACCGTCACGCTGCCCGACAAAATAAAGGGCAGAAAGGTGAGTGTCGCCACCATGGCATTGGGCAGGATATGGCGCTGCATAATGCGCGCATCGGAAACGCCCAAAGCCTTGGCAGCGCGCACATAATCGAAATTCCGCCCACGCAGAAATTCCGCGCGTACCACGCCGGTCAGGTTCATCCAGGAAAACAGCAGCAGGAAGATCAGCAGTACCCAGAAGCTGGGTTCGATCACGCTCGCTAAAATGATCAGCAGGAAAAGCTGTGGCATCCCGGACCAAATCTCGATGAAGCGCTGAAACAGCAAATCAATCGTACCGCCATAAAACCCCTGCACTGCGCCGGCCGCGATCCCGATGACGGAGCTGATGATGGTCAGCGCAAAGCCGAACAGCACGGAAATACGAAAGCCATAAATCACCCGCGCCAAAACATCCCGTGCCTGGTCATCGGTGCCGAGCCAATTGCGTGCCGAAGGCGGTGCCGGCGCTGGCCGGCCCAAATCACGCACCACGGTCCGGTAGGAATAGGGGATCAACGGCCAGACCAGCGTGGCGCCTTTCGCTTCAATCTCCTCCCGAAAGCTACGATCATGCCAATCCGCCAGCGTCGGCAGGCCATCTTCGATAATGTCGCTTTCCGCGTAATCCACCAGTACCGGCGCATACCAGCGCCCATCAATGCGCGCGATAATGGGCCGATCATTGGCCAGGAATTCAGCGAAAAGGGTGATGAAAAACAGCACGCCGAAAATGATCAGGGACCAATAACCGCGCTTATTGGCGCGGAAATTTGCCAGCCGGCGTTGCGTGAGTGGCGAAATCGTCATCGCCGCGCCTCAAAATCAATGCGCGGGTCCACCAGCGTATAGGTGAAATCGCCGATGATCTGCATCACCAGCCCCATCAGGGTGAAGATATAAAGTGTGGCGAACATCACCGGATAGTCGCGGCGAATGGCACTTTCAAAACCCAAAAGGCCAAGCCCATCGAGCGAGAACACAATCTCCACCAGCAGCGCGCCAGTGAATAATATGCCGATGAAGGCCGCCGGGAAGCCTGCGATGATCAGCATCATGGCATTGCGGAAGATATGGCCATAAAGCACGCGGCTTTCGGACCCGCCCTTGGCACGCGCAGTCAGCACATATTGCTTGCCGATCTCATCCAAAAAGGCGTTTTTCGTGAGCATGGTCAGTGTGGCGAAGCCGCCAATCACCAGCGCAATGGTGGGCAACACCATATGCCAAGCGTAATCCATAATACGCGCGCCGAGCGACCAGGTCTCCGACCCTGGGCTATTCAGCCCGCGCAGCGGGAACCATTGAAAAAAGGAACCACCGGCGAAAAACACCACCAACACAATGGCGAACAGAAAGCCCGGTATCGCATAGCCAATCAGCACCACCGCCGACGTCGCGACATCAAATCGCGATCCATCGCGCACGGCCTTCCTGATCCCAAGCGGTATGGAGATCAGGTAAATCAGCAGCGTGGACCAAAGGCCAAGCGAAATGGACACCGGCATTTTTTCGATGATCAGGTCAACCACAGGTCTATCCCGAAACAGCGATCGTCCGAAATCAAAGGTCAAATAGCCCAGGATCATTTCCTTGAAGCGCGTGGTCGCTGGCTTGTCGAAGCCGAAGGCGCGTTCGATTTCCGCGACTATCGCGGGATCAAGCCCGCGTGCCCCGCGATAATTGCCAACCGGCCCATCGCCGCCACCGCCACCGGTGCCGCGCTGTTCCAGCGCATTCGGTGTACGGATTTCGCCGCCGCCTTCGCCGGTGATGCGCCCCATGGTCTGGCCTTCGCCGCGTAGTTCGGCCAGCATTTGCTCAACCGGCCCGCCTGGCGCGAATTGCACCACGGCGAAATTGATCAGGATGATTCCGAATAATGTCGGAATCACCAACAATAAACGGCGAAGAAGATAAGCGGCCATGCTTAAAGATTGCGCCGGGCTTCGGCCAGCGCGGTATCGCGGGCCGGGTCTATCCACCAGGCGGCAGGGAAGCCCAAGCCATATCGGGGCGTTTTCTCGGGGCGGCCGAAACGCTCCCAATAGGCGATGCGAAAGCTGCGGCTATGCCATTGCGGGATGGTATAATTGTAATGCAGCAATATGCGATCCAGCGCGCGGGTACGTGCCACAAGTTCTGGCTGATTGGGCGCGGCGATCACCATTTCAACCAGCTCATCAATCACCGGATCGCAAATCCCGGCGACATTCTGGCTGCCATTTTCCCGCGCCTTTGCGCAGGTCCAGTAATCGCGCTGTTCATTGCCGGGGTGAAAGCCCTGGCCGATGCTGTCAATCGTGATGTCATAGTCAAACGCATCCACCCGCACCTGATATTGCGCCGGATCCACGGTACGCACGCGTGCCGATATGCCAAGCCGTTCCAGCCATTGCACATAGGGCAGGGCAACACGTTCAAAAGTTGCGCCTTGCAGCAGGATTTCGAATTCAAAGCGCCGGCCTTCCGCATTCACCAGGCGGCGGTCGCGCACGGTCCAGCCCGCTTCGCGCAGCAGCGCCAGCGCGCGGCGCAACCCTTCACGGTTATTGCCGGAACCATCGGTCTTGGGCAGGCGATATTCCTCAGTGAATACGGCCGCCGGCACACGGCCGCGATATTGGTTCAGGATTTCAAGCTCTCGCCCTTCCGGCAGGCCACGAGAAGCGAAATCAGAATTGGAAAAATATGATTCCGTCCGCGTGTAGGCGTCGTAGAAGAGGTTGGTGTTCATCCACTCATAGTCAAACACTTCAATCAGCGCGCGTCGTACCCGCGCATCCTGAAACAGCGGCCGGCGCAGATTCATCGCAAAGGCCTGCATGCCGGTCGGGATTTCGTGGCGGATTTCCTGCTTGGTGGCGAGGCCCCGTCGCGCCGCAGGAAAATCATAGCCTGTCGCCCAATCGCGCGCGACATTTTCCTGGCGGAAATCAATCTGCCCTGCCTTGAAAGCTTCAAAGGCCACCGTTGTATCGCGGAAATATTCGTAGCGAATGGTATCAACATTGGACATACCGCGTGCCGTCGGCAGATCACGCCCCCAGTAATCCGCGACGCGGCGCAGCAACACAGTGCGGTTCGGTTCGAACCTTTCGATGCGATAGGCACCAGACCCCAGCGGCAAATCAAGGCTTGGTCGGGTAAAGTCACGCCCTTCCCAGTAATGGCGCGGCAGGATCGACATTTCACCCAGAATCAGCGGCAATTCGCGGTTTTCATCGGTGCGGAAACGATAGGTCACACGCCGCGCATCTTCCGCCACCACTTCCGTCACATCCGCCCAATAGGAACGGAAAAAGGGCCGGCCATTGGCGCGCAGCGTAGTGAAACTGAAGACGACATCTTCGGCCGTGATCGGCCTGCCATCATGCCAGCGGGCACCTTCGCGCAATTCGAAGGTCACACCCTTGCGGTCCGCCGGCAATTCAATGATGCGCGCCAGATGGCCATATTGGGAAAGCGGTTCATCCAGATTGCGCGACAGCAGCGTGTCATAAATCAGCGTGCTGCCAACAGCCGCCGTGCCACGCAAAATGAAGGGGTTGAAACTGTCAAAGGACCCAAGCGCGGTCAGCGTGATCTCTCCCCCCTTTGGCGCATTCGGGTTCACCCAGGGCCAATGGGTGAAATCCGCTGGTAAGGCGGGTTCGCCCAGCAGCGCCATGGCATGGGTGCGCACTACCTCACCGGGCCTATCGCCCCCAGCGGGATTGGCGGCGCGCACCCCTTGGGGCAGGCTTATGAAGGCGGCGCCAAGCGCCAGAAGGTCACGACGGTGCATAGGCTTCAGGATGGGGGTTCGCGGCGCCTGCGGCAATGGCAGATGGCTTTAGCTGCGCAGAAGTTGAACCGCTTCCGAAAGTAGCTGGGCATCGCCCAGCGCAATCACGCGGCC
Organism: Asaia bogorensis; assembly: GCA_945873675.1. Lineage (GTDB taxonomy): Bacteria > Pseudomonadota > Alphaproteobacteria > Acetobacterales > Acetobacteraceae > Neoroseomonas > Neoroseomonas bogorensis_C. Next base: position 8,535 of record CAMCEP010000010.1, on the reverse strand, counting down.
ATCGCTGCCGGGGTGCAGGGGGGCGCCGGACCAATCCGTCACGCGCCCGCCGGCACCTTCAATCACCGGCACCAGGGCGGCCCAATCCCAGATCTTCAGATCGCTTTCCGCCACCACATCAATCAGGCCAAGCGCTACCAAGCCATAGGCGTAGCAATCGCCGCCCCAGGTCACGCGCCGCGCGCCGTGGCGCAGCCGGTCAAAACCGGGGCGATTGGCCGGGCTGAACATATCGGGGCTGGTGGAGGAAAGCTCAGCCTCGGCCAGACTGGCGCAGGGGCGGCAGCGCGCGGTGCCGGCGAAGGGGCCGGTAAAGCGCGTCGGCAGGCCATCCACGCCCAGCCAGCGCTCCCCGGTGATGGGCTGGTCAATAATGCCAAGTACCGGCTTGCCGCGATGCAAAAGACCCAGCAGGCTACCAAAAATCGGCCGGCCAGTGACAAAGGCGCGGGTGCCGTCAATCGGGTCCAGCACCCAGACCCATTCGGCATCCGGGCGTTCGGAGCCATGTTCTTCGCCGATCACGCCATGATCAGGCAGGGCTTCGGCCAAAAGGGCGCGAATCGCTGCCTCCGCTTCCTTGTCGGCGCGGGTGACGGGGCTGGCATCGCCCTTGGCTTCCACCAAAAGCGCAGAACGAAACAGCGGCCGGATCACGGCCGCTGCCCGATCAGCGGCGGCTTCCGCCACCGCGATGAAGTTTTGCGGGATCAGGGCGCGGGCGCGTTCGGTGAAATCGAACGCAGATAGGCGATCAGGTCAGCGCGGCCAGAAGTGCTGGCCAAGCCGGCATAGGTCATTTTATTGCCAGCCGCATAGGCGCGTGGATTGGCGATCCAAGCGTTCATTTCCTCATAGGTCCAAGGCTTGCTGGCCATGGCGCGGATCGCAGCCGAGTAATTGAAGCCATCAGCACGGGCATGCTTGGAACCGAGAATGCCATACAGATTTGGGCCAACGCCATTCCGGCCACCTTCATTGAAGCTGTGGCAGGAAGCGCATTGGCGCTGCGCCAATTGCTGGCCATTCTGCACATTGGCTGCGGCCAAAAGCGGGGTGATAGGTTCAAGGGCGGCGGCTACGGGCGCCGCAGCCATTTGGGCGGGAACAGCTTCACCCGCCTGAATGGCGCTTTCCTTCAGCTGGGTCGGATGCACAACAAGCCGGCCAATCACGCCAGCCATCCCAAAAGTCACGCCCGCCGTCAGAATAGCAGCGAAAATCTTGTTCATTTCAAGACTGTTACTCATGTCCAAGCTCTTCCTCACACCGCAGGCTGCCCGCCGGTTTGCACCCAGGGACGCGCTTCTTTAAGACAGGCGGACCATATAGATCACCCTTCCCGCCGGCAAGGCGGCAGGAGCCCTTTTCCTTGCGTCCCATTCTTGTCATTCCCGCCCGCATGGCCGCGACCCGCCTGCCCGGCAAGCCGCTGGCCGATATTCATGGCCGGCCCATGATTGCCCATGTGCTGGACCGCGCCCGGGAAGCCGGGATCGGCCCCCTGGCGGTGGCGTGCGCCGAGGAAGAAATCGCCGCCGCTGCCCGCGCCGCCGGCGCCCGCGCCGTGGTGGTGGCGGATGATGTGCCATCCGGCACGGACCGCGTGCAGCGCGCCATGAAGGCGCTGGACCCCGCGGGCGAATTCGACGTGGTTGTGAACCTGCAAGGCGATTTCCCAACCATCCAGCCAGAGACTCTGCGCGCCGTTTTGGCGCCCTTGGAAGACCCTGCGGTGGATATCGGCACACTGGTTTGCCCCATCGCCAATGAGGTTGAAGCGCGCACGGATTCCTTCGTGAAATGCGCCTGCGCCTTCACCGGCGATGCCATGGTGGCGCCGGCGCTGTATTTTTCGCGCCTGCCCATCCCGTGGGGGGAGGGGCCGCGCTGGCATCATATTGGCGTTTATGCCTATCGCCGCGCTGCCTTGGATCGCTTCGTGACGCTGCCCGCCAGCCCTTTGGAACTGCGCGAAAAGCTGGAACAGCTCCGCGCCCTGGAAGCGGGGATGAAAATCAGCGCCGCCCGGGTGGAACACGGCCCCTTTGGCGTGGATACGCCCGAAGATCTTGAACGCGCCCGCGCCCTTTTGGCCCCTTGAAGGAATAAATCATGTCAGCCCATCGCATCGCCTTCCAGGGCGTTCTTGGCGCCTATTCTGATCTTGCCTGTCGGGCTGCGTATCCGGGATCTGACACCCTGCCTTGCCCTTCCTTCGAAGCGGCCATGGCGGCGCTGCGCGATGGGCAATGCGATTTGGCCATGCTGCCTTGCGAAAACTCCTTGGCCGGCCGCGTGCCCGATATTCACCGCATGCTGCCTGATTCAGGGCTTTTCGTGGTGGGCGAGCATTTCCAGCGCGTTGAGCACTGCCTGCTGGCGCCCAAGGGCGCGAGCCTGGCCACCCTGAAGCGCGCCCATAGCCACCCGGTTGCGCTGGGCCAAGTGCTGCGGCTGTTGAAGGACATGAACCTGACCCCGGTGATCGAGGCCGATACGGCAGGTGCCGCGGCGCTGATCGCCGAAAGGGGCGGCGTGGAAGATGCCGCCATTGCCAGCGAATTGGCCGCTGAAATCTACGGTTTGGAAGTGCTGAAGCGGAATGTGGAAGATGAAGCGCATAACACCACGCGCTTTTATGTGATGTCCCGCGATAGGGCCGATGCGCCGGTGGATGCGCCCAATGTGGTGACGACCTTTGTGTTTCAGGTGCGTTCCATCCCGGCGGCGCTTTATAAGGCGCTGGGCGGTTTTGCCACCAATGGGATCAATATGACCAAGCTGGAAAGCTATATGGTCGGCGGGCGCTTCGCGGCGACGCAATTCCTGTGCGATGTGGATGGCCACCCGGAACAGCCGGGGCTCCGCCGCGCTTTTGAGGAGCTGGCCTTTTTCTCCTCCTCCATGAAAATTCTCGGGGCTTATCGGGCGCATCCCTATCGGCTGGAGCAATCCGCCCCGGCGGAATAAGGGGGGCGAGAGAGCCCTTCCCCTCAAGGGGTTGGTCAGGCTACAAGCGTTCTCGGGGACCCGTAGCTCAGCTGGATAGAGCGTTGCCCTCCGAAGGCAAAGGTCGAAGGTTCGAATCCTTTCGGGTCCGCCACAAATTTACGCTTCTATGCAAAATTTTGTTCAGGGGATGATTGGCGGTTAGCCTATCCCCTTTCCACAAAAAGCCATTGAAATGACGCCTTCGCCTTTTCCATCAGACCGGCTGGTGCTGCTCGGCACCAAGGGCGGGCCCGCCATTCGCAAGGGCGGGCCTTCGCCAACCGCGCATTTGCTCGTGATTGGCGGCCATCCTTATGTGATTGATTGCGGGCTTGGGGTGACGCGTGCCCTGGTTGAAGCGCGGATATCATTGCCGGAATTGCGGAGTATCATCATCACGCATCTGCATTCGGATCATGTGCTGGAACTGGGGCCTCTGATCCATACTGCCTGGACTGCGGGCTTGAAGGAAAAAGTGGTGGTGCATGGGCCGGCTGGAACGCGCGCCGTTTGGCAGGGTTTTCTGGCCTCACTTTCCTACGACATTGCGATCCGTATCGAAGATGAAGGCCGGCCCGATCTGGCCGCCATGGTTGAGGTGCTGGAATATGCCGAAGGCCATGTCTTCACTGATGCGCGGGTGAAGGTTTCGGCCTTTCGGGTGGAACATCCCCCGGTGACGGAGTGTTTCGCGCTGCGTTTTGACCATGGCGCGGGTTCAGTGGTTTTCTCAGCCGATACCACCTATTTCCCGCCGCTCGCAGGCTTTGCGCGCGGCGCGGATATTCTGGTGCATGAAGCGATTTATGAGCCAGGCGTGGATCGGCTCGTGGCGCGTGTCGGCAATGGCGCGCGGCTGAAGCAGCATTTGCTGGATAGCCATACGCTGGCCGAAGATGTCGGGCGCATAGCGACAGAAGCCGGCGTTGGGCTGCTGGCGCTTAATCATCTGGTGCCCGCAGACGATCCGCTCGTGACGGAACAGCATTGGGTGGAGGCGGTGCGCACCCATTACGCCGGGCCGTTGGTTGTTGGATACGATGGTTTGGTGCTGCCCATTTCAAACCGTGGCGCATGACGGCTGTGGAGCCCTTCGCGCGTTTTGCCTATCAACGCCACGCGGATCAGGCGCGCGCCAAGCCTGCTGAATATCCGGTGGTGATTATCGGCGCCGGCCCGGTGGGCCTCACGCTCGCTATTGATCTCAAGTTGCGTGGGGTTGATTGCGTGTTGCTCGATGACCAGGACCGGATCGGGGAGGGGTCGCGCGCCATCTGCTTTGCCAAGCGCACACTGGAAATCTGGGATCGGCTTGGATGCGCGGCGCCCATGCTGAAAAAGGGTGTTCGTTGGAGTATCGGCAAGGTATTTCAAGGCGAAGACCTGCTCTATCAGTTTGATCTGCTGGCGGAAGCTGGTCACAAAATGCCGGCCTTCATCAATTTGCAGCAATACTACGCCGAAAAATTCCTGGCGGTTCGTGCGCAGGCCTTGGGCGTTGATCTGCGCTGGCTCAATCGTGTCGTGGACATTGAGACTGGCGATGAAGGCGCGCGGCTTAGTATTGAAACACCCGATGGCGCCTATCGCCTTAATGCACGCTTTGTCATTGCCTGTGATGGGGCGCGTTCGCCAACACGCTCATTGCTTGGGCTGGATTTCATGGGTGAGCAGTTTGAAGATCAATTTCTGATCGCCGATGTGCGCATGACTGCTGCCTTCCCGGTGGAACGCTGGTTCTGGTTCGACCCGCCCTTTCATTCGGGGCAATCCTGCCTGCTGCACAAGCAACCTGACGATATTTGGCGGATTGATCTGCAACTCTCCCGCGATGCGGATGCCGAATACGAAAGGCGGCCCGAAGTAGTACGCCCGCGCATTGAACGCATGCTGGGCCATGGTGATTTCGATCTTGAATGGATTTCCGTCTATCGCTTTCAATGCCGCCGGCTTGAACGCTTTGTCCATGGCGCGGCGATTTTCGCGGGTGACGCGGCGCATCAGGTCTCTCCCTTTGGTGCGCGCGGCGCCAATTCCGGCGTGCAGGATGCGGATAATCTTGGCTGGAAGCTCGCCGCCGCGCTGCAGGGCAGGGCAGGGATGATCGCAAGCTATGATCAGGAACGGTCGCAAGCGGCGGATGAGAATATCCTGAATTCCACGCGCGCCACTGATTTCATCGCGCCCCGCCACAAGGCAGAGGCGCGCTTTCGCAATGCGGCGCTGGCACTGGCGCGGCAGACTGAATTCGGCAAGCGCTTTGTGAATTCTGGCAGACTCTCAACACCAACCACCTATGCCGACAGCCCCTTATCAACAATGGACGCAACGCCTTGGGCTGCTGGTCCGCCGCCCGGCGCGCCCATTCCGGATGCGCCCTTGGGCAATGGATACCTCAGCGAAAGGCTGGGGCAGGGTTTTGCCCTACTGCATTGGCGGGGCGGTGCTGAAGCCATTGGGGCCAAGGCGCTTAATGTTATTGATGTGTCAGACACGGACGAAGCCTTGATCGCGCGTTTTGGTCTCACGCCAGGTGCTGGCTATCTCATGCGTCCGGATCGCCATGTGGCGGCGCGGTTTCAACACATGGATCACGGCGCGGTGAAGGCGGCACTTGGTAGGGCAGGTGGGGCATGATGGGGCTTGATACCAAGGCGCGTTTTTCCGATCCTGATGCGGCCTATCGCGCCATTATTGAGGCGCATCGCGGCCTAACCGAAAGTGAAAGCGCTGATCTGAACGTAGCTTTGGTGCTGATTCTCGCCAATCAGCTCGGCGATATGGCGGTCTTGCGCGAAGCCTTGGCGTTGGCGCGCGCCACGCTTGCGCCAAGGCCGAAGGAATAGGGCCCCGCGCCGGCTTTACCTTTGGCGCGGATCAGGCCAGCCTTGGCCCATGACACTCGCCGCCGCCATCATCCCCGTCACACCCTTTCAGCAAAACTGCGCCCTGATCTGGGATCAGGACACAAAGCGCGGCGTGGTGATAGACCCGGGCGGCGATGTGGCGCGCATTGAAGGCGCCATCGCCGAAGCCGGCATCACCATTGACCGTATTCTGCTCACGCATGGCCATATGGATCATGCCGGCGGCGCGGCGGAATTGGCTGAAGCGCTGGGCAATATCCCCGTTGAAGGGCCGCATCGCGCCGATGCCTTTCTGCTTGAAGGTCTGGTGGAACAGGGCGCTAAATACGGGCTGCAATGCCGCGCCGTCACGCCCAATCGCTGGCTTGAAGAAGGCGAACAGGTGGAGATCGCCGGCATCGCCTTTGCTGTGCTGCATTGCCCGGGCCACACACCTGGCCATGTGGTCTTCGTCAATCCAGACATGGGCATTGCCATTGTGGGTGATGTGCTGTTTCAGGGCTCCATCGGGCGCACGGATTTTCCCTATGGCGATACGGCAGCTTTGCTGAATGCCATTCGCACCAAGCTGTTTCCGCTTGGCGATCACATCCAATTCCTCTGCGGCCATGGGCCGGCGTCCAGCTTTGGTGCGGAACGGCAGAGCAATCCTTTCGTCGGAGAGAACGCTCCATGAGCCCAATAATTGAAACCGATACGCCGCCCCTGCCGGTGACACGGCCAGAATTGGTTGGCATGTCCGCCACAAGGCTCGCGCGTATTCGCCCGGCGATGGAACGTGAAATGGCCGCCGGAAGGCTGCCGGGGTGTGTTGTGGCCATCGCACGCGATGGCAAGCTTGTGCATCTGGAAGCAATTGGCCACCGCGATCCGGAAAGCCGCGCGCCGATGCAGGCGGATACGATTTTCTCCATCGCTTCCATGACCAAGCCCGTCACGGGCGTGGTCGCACTTTCGCTGATCGAGGAAGGCCGGCTGTTGGTGACGGACCCGGTCGGCGCCTGGTTGCCGCCTTTGATGCATATGCAGGTGGCCAAGCCAACACCCGCGATGCTTTCAGGCAAAGGCCCGATTGAAACTGAAGCGGCAAGACGCCCCATGACGGTGCAGGATGCCATGCGCCACACAACGGGCCTGGTCTATGGCGGGCGCGATGGTACCGCCGTGCATGCCGTGGCACCCCCTGGTTCCTTTTGGGTCGCCGAGAATATGGATACGGAAGGCTTCGCGCAGACCCTCGCTGGCCTGCCGCTGCGTCATCATCCCGGCACGGTCTGGGAATATGGGCTTTCCACCGATGTGCTGGGTGGGGTTGCCGAACGCGCGGGCGGTGCCTCGCTTGGCGCGCTGATGCGGGAACGTGTTTTTGCGCCGCTCGGCATGGAAGAAACCGGCTATGTGCTGCCGGCGGAAAAATTGGCGCGTTTTGCGCGGCCCTTTGCCAAGGATCCCATGACTGGCGCTGCGCAATCCGTGGAAGCGCCGATGCGCGCGCCGAAAATGGAAACCGGCGGCGCTGGCTTGGTTTCCACTGCCAGCGATTATCTGCGCTTTGCTGAAATGCTGCGCGCTGGGGGCACGCTGAATGGTGTGCGTGTACTGGCGCCGCAAACGGTCGGCTGGATGGCTTCCGATCATTTGCAGGGCATCGAAAATCGCGTGGCCGGCATGGACCCCGCTTTGGAAGGTTATGGCTTTGGCCTGACGGTTGCGGTGCGGCTGGCGCGTGGTGGTTCTGGCTTGATGGGCGCGCCAGGTGCCTTTGGCTGGTCCGGCGTTTGGGGCACGTATTTCTGGGCCGATCCGGCGGAACGCCTGAGTGTTGTCTTCATGGCCCATGCGCCGGGCGAATTGCGCCAGCGCTATCGGCGCCTGATCAATATGCTGACCTATCAGGCGATTGAAGCATAGCAGGCAACGCCATTACGGCACCGCCGCGCCGAACAACCATTTGAGCGAGGCGAATACCAGAAAGCTTGGCGAATTATCGCCGATCCCAACCCCGGCGCCGGCGGCCATGATTGGCCCCGCATTCCCAAGCCGATGCCAAAGCCCGGCGGCGATGACATTCTGGTCCTGCTCACCATGATCCTGTTGTTGCAGCAAATAGCTGAAACCAAGCGAGGTATCCTTGCCGATGCTTTGCGTGAGTCCGGCGGCAAATTCGTAACGCCCGGCCCTTTCACCTGGCGCCGCATTGAATAATTCCGACCAGCCGGCATTGAAGGAAAACGCGAGCGGCCGCGGGCCTTCGATGATGGTTTTGCTGAGCAGACCGACAATCTGTCCGCTTTGCGATGGCCCGCTGGTTTCGCCGTAGGCGGTCCGCAGCGCGCCTAAAACACCGATTGCCGGGCGCCAGCCATCTTCCTCCATGAACTGCCAGCGGAGCCCAAGCTGAGAAAGCCCGCCCCAAAGCCGCTTCGTATCATCCGCGGGGTAAGGTGCCGCGTCGCCATAATCCAGCGATTGGGTGACACGCAGATCAAGCCCGCGCACCAGCCCCGCTTCGGCTTCAAGCGCGCCACTGTAAAGATTGCGATTGGCGCCTTCCCGTGCGCGCGTATACCCCAAGCTTAGGCTCAAGGTTTGGCCGCCAACGGGGGTTGGCGTAACACCAATGATGCCGGAAGGGTCTTCCATCAGCGGCTCGGTTTCGCCAAGCGCCGGCAGA
>CAMCEP010000009.1 GCA_945873675.1 Asaia bogorensis | reverse complement strand
CGGCCATGATGGCGCGATTGCCGGCGCGCCAATCCCGCAAGGCGTCCACCCCCCAAGCCAGCGCGATTTGTGGCGCACGCGGCGGACAGATCTGCACCGTATCAATCGCTTTCGCCAATTCGCGCTGAAAGCCCGCACCCGCCGCGATGGCGCCAACGCGATGCCCCGGCACGCAATAGGCTTTAGAAAATGAATAGAGATGCACAACATGATCCTGCCATGTCGCATCCTGAAACAGCCCATGCGGCGCGCCGGCGGCTTCCGGGATGAAATCGCGATAGGTTTCATCAAGCACCAGCCAGGCGCCGTGATCACGACAAAGCTTAGCGAATTGCGCAATGAGTTCGGGTGAATAAGTGGCGCCGGTCGGGTTGTTCGGTGTTACCAAAACAACCGCGCGCACGCCTGCCATCAGTGTTGCCGCCAAGGCCGGATCGGGCAGAAAGCCATCCTCTGCCTGGCAGGGCAAAACGCGGCAGGGAATGCCAAGCGCCTCCAATGTCATGCGATGATTGAAATACCAGGGAGCGGGCAACATCACTGCCTCCCCCGCGCCGGCCAGCGTCATCATGGCCAGCGTAAAGGCCAGATTGCCGCCAGCGGTGATGGCGATATCGCCAGCGCCGATCCGTGCTGCATAGGCGCGCGCCATATCGGCCGCCAAAGCTTCACGCAGCGCAGCTTCGCCTTCAATTGGGCCATAGCCAGCGGATTTCGCATCACCCGCCGCGGCAGCGAGCCGCGTGAGCAGATCAGCATGCGGCGGATAGCCCGGCACGGCCTGGGTCATATCCAAGACCGGCCCGGCTGCGCCCTGATAGCGGGCGGCCCAGCCGCGGACGGCGGGGATGGGCGGGGCGCCGGTGGCGCGGATGCGGGGGGAAAGCGGCAAATCCATCAGCGCAAAGAACCATCAGCGCGCGGCGGCGTCCATGGGCTGGTTGGATTTCCACGGGGAATCATTCCCCGCGCTGCGCTTCCTTCAAGGCGCGGCGCAGCTTGGCGATGCCGCTGCGGGTCTGCCCTTCAGCGCAGAGTTGTCGGCCCTCATCCGCCAGCAGCCGCAAATGCACCGGCGCTTCCGGGCTTAGCGCCGCAAAGCGCCCAGCAAGTTCGGCGCAATATTCGGGCGAATCGGAAATCAGTCGCGGCGTCGCCTGCTGCGCGGCGGCGACGGAAGATATCAACAGCAACAGGGCACTTAGCCAAGGCATGAGTGTATCATAAGCTCGGCCGCCCTGCCGTGGCGTTTCGGCCTTATGAAAGCCGCGTCATGCGCGTGAACTGAGCGTCAGCCGCGCCTCCAACCCTGGCCTTTCGGCACCTGGCCGGGCATCCCCAAGCTGCAATTCCCCACCATGCAGCACGGCGACGGCCTTCACCAGAGAAAGGCCAAGCCCCGAACCCGGCAAGGCGCGGGATGGATCGGCGCGGAAGAAACGCTCACCCGCCCTGGCGCGATCCATGGGTGCCAGGCCCGGCCCCTCATCGCTCACGCTGATGTCGCGTCTGCCGCGCGCGGGGGCGCCAGCGGTCAGGCGAATAGTGCCGCCTTCGGGGGTGAATTTCACCGCATTGTCCAGAAGATTGGCGATGGCCTGCAACACCATGTCGCGATCCCCCACCATTTCCAGCTTTTCAGGCCAGCTCGTTGCCAGATGCAGCCCGCGTTCTTCGGCCAAGGCGCTATAGACTTCCGCCGCATCGGTCAGCACCGCCGCCAGATCAAAGGGGGCGAAGGCAGCACGCCGCGCCCCGGCTTCGGCTTCGGCAATGCGGAGCAGGGCCTGAAACACGCGGCTGATACCATCCAGATCAGCGACGGTGGTTTCCATCGCAGCACGTAGGCTTTCCTCATCACGGGCGCTCAGCAGGGCGTTTTCAAGGCGCATGCGCGCACGCGCGATAGGGGTACGCAAATCATGCGCGATGGAATCGGAAACGCCCTTGATGCCCACCATCAGCTGATCAATCCGATCGAGCATGGCATTCATGCTGGCGCCCAATTGGTCGAATTCATCGCGCTGCGCCGAAAGCGGCACGCGGCGGGAGAGATCACCCTCGGCAATGGCGCCCGCGGTCAGGGACGCAGCGCGAAGCCGATCCGCAAGCGCGCGCCGTAGCGCAGCAGCACCCGCCAGCGCGAAAGCAACGGCAACAGCGAAAGACCATAACAGCGCCTCAGACAGCAGGGCACGCAGCTTTTCGCGATCAGTCGCATCGCGCCCCACCAGCAGCCTGTGGCCCTGATCCAGTGGCACGTGATGCAGCCGCGCCGACACCGCCACACCATCCCGGCGCACATCATCGGCAGACCAGGAACCGGGCATATTCGCCACGACCGGCCAGCGATCCAGATTGCCGCCAAGCCTTTGCCCTGCGTTATCCGCCAGCAGATAAATGGCGTGATCATCAATATCCACGGCAAGCCTGCCACCGATGGCATCCATCACCGCATCCTTGCCACCGCCGCGCCAGGCTTCCTGCAAGCCAAGCGCATCGGCGCGGATCGCATCATCAATCTGGCGTGATAGCGTGCCAGCCGTGCCCCACCAAAGCATCAGCGCAAAGCCGCCCATTGCCGCCAGGAACAGCACAGCGAAAAGTGCGGCAAAGCGAAAGCCCGCACTTTTCAGATAGGCGCCAAGATCGCGCCAGCCGCCAGCATCTTCAGGCTGTACGGCCATGCCAGTTCAGGCGTCGGCGCGGATCATATAGCCCGCATTGCGCACGGTATGGATCAGCGGCACGTCAAAGCCCTTATCCACCTTCTGACGAAGGCGGGAGACATGAACATCAATCACATTTGTCTGCGGATCGAAATGATAGTCCCAAACCTTCTCGAGCAACATGGTGCGCGTGACCACTTGGCCCATATGGCGCATCAGATGTTCCAGCAGACGAAATTCGCGCGGCTGCACTTCAATCCGGCGCCCCGCGCGCGTCACAGTACGCGAGAGTAGATCAACCTCAAGATCGGCAACGCTCAATTTGGTCGCCGGTACCTCCATGGCTGGCCGGCGCGCAAGCGCTTCAATGCGCGCCAGTAATTCTGCGAAGGCAAAGGGCTTGACGAGGTAATCATCCCCACCGGCCTTGAGGCCCTTCACGCGTTCATCAACCGCACCAAGCGCGGTCAGGAACAGCACGGGCGTCTTGTTGCCCTGGCTGCGCAAGGCCTCGACAATCCGCAAGCCATCCACACCGCCGGGCAGCATGCGATCAAGGACCAGCAAATCAAAAGGCTCGGACGCGGCCATGAAAAGCCCATCACGCCCATTGCCGACATGTTCGACAATATGCCCGGCTTCTTGCAGGCCCTTTTTTACAAAGCGGGCGACTTCAGCATCATCCTCAACAAGCAGGATTTGCATGGCATACTAACTCCAAAATCAGGCAAGGCTCCTCGGCACCAACAGGCTACGCCGCTTCGGCCGAATATTCAAAGGCGATCAACCAGGGCTTGGCCGGCGCCCCACCTGGATGGTGATTTCGACAACGCGTCCATCCCGCAGCAGGGAAAGCCGGACATTCTGGCCTGGCGGAATGGCGGAAATACCGCGGACCAATTCGCGATTATTGCTGATGCGCGTGCCATCCACGGAAGTGATGACATCTCCCTGCCGCAGCCCTGAACGCGCGGCGGGGCTGCCACGTTCCACCCCCAGCACCTGCGCGCCGCCGCGTGGCGGACGGCCGGGCGGTGCGTCCACATCGCCCACCGAAACACCAAGCCAGCCGCGTTCAACCCGCCCGCCGCGCAGCAATTGTTCAATCACCGGTCGCGCAAGATCGGATGGCACGGCAAAGCCGATCCCGGCCGAGGCACCGCTGGGGGAGAAGATCAGCGTCGTGATGCCAATCACCTCACCGGCCATGTTGAAAAGCGGCCCGCCGGAATTGCCCGGATTGATCGGCGCATCAGTCTGGATGAAATCATCAAACGGGCCCAAGCGAATATCGCGCCCAATGGCCGAGATGATGCCGGAAGTTACCGACCCGCCAAGCCCGAAGGGATTACCCGCCGTCAGCACCCATTGCCCAACGCGCATCTGGCGCGAATGACCAAGGGATACCGCCGATAAGGGCCTTTGCGGTTCGATCTTGAGCAAAGCGATATCGGTCAATTCATCAATGCCGATGATGGTTGCGGGGTATTCCGACCCATCATGCAGGCCGACCAGCACATTCGCGGCATCACCAAGCACATGCGCATTGGTCACGATAATGCCCGAAGGTTCGATGATGAAGCCAGATCCCGAACCCTGAATGATCGGCCCTCTGCGGCGCGCAGGTTCGCGTTGCGGGCGTTCCCGCTGTTGGCCGCGCCATTCCGAAGCAGAACCTTCGCGCGTGGTGATTTGAATGCTGACCACCGCCGGGATCACGCTTTGCGCCAGATCGGCAAAATCCGGCAGGCCGCGCTGCGCAATGGCGGGGCCGCAAGCGCCCAGGGCCACGGGCAGGAAAAGCGCGGCGCGGCGCGATAGCTTGGGCGGAATTACATTCATGATGCTGCTTAAATGCGCCGCTTCGGCCCGCGCTTCAACCTTGCTGCGCGGCCGGGTTTTCCGGCCAGGCATGTTTCGGATAGCGCCCGCGCATTTCCTTGCGCACATCGGCCCAACTACCAGCCCAAAACGCGGCCAGATCACCAGTAATTGCGATCGGCCGCCCGGCGGGGGAAAGTAGCGCCACTTGCAAGGCCACACGCCCGGCAGCGAGCAAGGGTAAGCCCGGCACACCAAACAAATGCTGCGCACGGGCTTCCAAGGTTGGCACTTCCCGCGCGTAATCAATCGCGGCACTGCGCCCCGCAGGCAGCGCAAGCCGGGCGGGTAGTGCCTGGTCTAGCGCGCGGCGCGCTTCCCAGGGCAAAGGGCCGAGGAGAATCTGCGCGAGGTCAAGCGCGGCCAATTCTTGCAAGCGCGTAAGGCCGGCTAAATGTGGCTCGAGCCATTCACCAACGCTTGTGATCAACACCTCATCAGTCAGATCAGGCCAGTCCTCACCTTCCACCTGCCGCATCCAACCAATCCGGGCGCGGGTCTGCCGTGCTGCTTCATTCCAGGGCAGGTCACGCAAGCCGCGCGACGCTACGGCTTCAGCGAGTGCCGCCGCCATCGCCGCCGGGTCTGCTTGCGGCAAAGGCGATTCCTCCAAGACCAGCGGGCCAAAACGCAGCCTCCGACGCGCCAGCACCGCACCGGTGCGCGCATCAAAGGCCGCGCCTTCTTCGCGGCGGAGCCTTTCGGGGAAGCGCGCTTCCAAAACGGCGCGTTCGATGGGTGCTGCCATGCGAATGCGCGCTTCGGTCCCTGCGATTTCCAGATCAGCGACAGCCAGCAAAGGCGCCTTGGCCAAGGGATCAACGCCGGTGATGCGCGCACCCTGGCCGGAAGCCAGGCGAAAAGCGCCATCCATCGCCCCGCGCCGTGCCGCGATCCGGTCCGGAAAACCCGCTGCCAGCAGGGCACCGGCATCGCCTTCAGCGACAACACCATTGCCAATGCCAAGCCGGCGCCGATGCAGGCTGGCGGCGCGGCGAATGCGCTGCACCGCGCCGCGATCGGCTGCCGCGTGATCACCGCCAGCCAGCAGATCAAGCCGGAGCCCGATATCGGCCGGCGCTTCCCGTCCCCTCAACGGATCACGTTCTTCGAGCAAGGCGGCGAGTTCGGCGGCGAGTGCCTTCTCAGCACTGCCTTCTGCCGCGAGCATCATGCGTGCAAGCCTGGGATGCGTGCCCATCCGTGCCATGCGCCGGCCCGTTTCCGTGATGCGGCCAGTTTCATCCAGCGCATCCAAGTCCCTGAGCAATCCGCGCGCGGCGGCCATTGTCCCGGCGGGCGGCGCATCCAGAAAGGCCAAAGCGCCGGGCTCCGCCCCCCAGGCCGCGCAATCCAGCGCTAAGCCCGAGAGTTCCGCTTCCAGAATCTCGGGCCGATCAGCCTGCGGCAGGCCGCGATGCAGCGCTTCTGTCCAAAGCCGGATAGCAACCCCAGGCGCAGTGCGCCCGGCGCGGCCCGCGCGTTGTTCGGCTGCGGCCTTGCCAATCCGCAAGGTCACCAGGCGCGAAAGGCCGCTTGCGGCATCCAACCGCGGCGCACGGCGATAGCCGCCATCCACCACAATCCGCACACCGGGCACGGTCAGCGATGTCTCGGCGATGGAGGTCGCCAATACCACCTTGCGCTGCCCATCAGGCGCCGGGTTCAGCGCGCGGTCCTGTTCAGCCGGCGGCAATTCGCCGTGCAAAGGCAGCACCAAGGCATCCAACCCACCAAGCCTTTCGGCGGTGCGACGGATTTCTCCCCAGCCCGGCAGGAAGGCCAGCACATCGCCGGGATGCGTGATTAGCGCCTCACGGATTGCACTCGCCATGGCTTCGGGCAGGTCGCGCGGGTCGCGCAAATCCCGCGCACGATGGCGAATCTCCACCGGAAAGGCACGGCCAAGACTTTCAATCACCGGCGCAGGAGTACCGCCTTCAGCCATCAGCCCGGCGAAGCTGGCGCCATCAAGTGTGGCTGACATGGCAAGCAGGCGCAGCTCGGGGCGAAGTGCCCGTTGCAGATCGAGTGCGAGGGCCAGCGCAAGGTCAGTGTCCAAATTGCGTTCATGCGCTTCGTCGAAGAAAATTGCCGCCACACCTTCAAGCCCGGGATCGGTCTGCAGGCGGCGCACCAGCAAGCCTTCGGTCACCACCTCAACCCGCGTACGGTCAGAGAATTGCCGATCAAGGCGCGTCGCAAGCCCAATGGTGCCGCCGGGCTGGTCTTCACCAATCAGGGACGCCATGCGGCGCGCGGCAGCACGGGCGGCAACGCGGCGCGGCTCCAACACCAGAATGCGCCCTTCAGCGGCCCAGGCTTCTTCCATGAGCGCCAGCGGCACAATGGTGGTCTTGCCTGCGCCGGGTGGTGCGATCAGCACGGCGTTGGAAGCATTACTCAGCGCAGCGCGCAGCGCCGGCAGCGCTTCAGAGACAGGCAATTCAGGGAGCATGGGCGGGAAAGATTATCCAGATATCCCCACCCATGTGACGCGCCAGCTTCGCGCAATCAAGCGTTGATGATGTCAGCGCGGCCCTGGGCGCGGCGGTATGGGGCCTGGGGTATGCGGAAAATTGGGCGGGTTCACGTAAACCCCACCAATCGGCGGCGCATAACCGGGCTGCTGCACAATATTCGGATCGGGCGGGCAATTCGGGCGATTAATGCCGCAATCCCAAGCGAAGCGATCCGGCCGCCCGGTCATGCTGCCGCCGGGAATGAAGCGGCAGGCGCATTGCTTGCCGGCCATGCAGGCCAATTGCCCTTCGCGGGCTTCGGTACATTGCGGCGGTTCCTGCGCCGCAAGCGGCAAGGAAAACAACAAAAAACCAGCCAGGATGATTTTGCGCATGGTGCAGCGTTACCCGGAAAGGTTAACGAATCACTAACAATAGGGCGGCATAAGGCTTTGCGGACTTGCACCAAGCCCCTTTCGCGCCCCTTTATGGGGCATGCGCTTCATCGCCGCCCTTGTCGCGTTGCTGATCCTGCCCTGGCTACCGGCGCGGGCGTTGGAAAGCGCTGCGCAGGAATCGCCGCGTGCGCGGGTGACATTGGTTGCGGATCATCTGGCCATCACGCAGGGGCAGGCGTTTCAACTTGGGCTCCGGCTTCGCCTCGCGCCGCGCTGGCATAGCTATTGGCGCCATGCCGGGGATGCCGGGGCGCCTACGGAAATCTCCCTGACCCTGCCGGAGGACAGCCAAGCCGGCCCCATCGCCTGGCCAACCCCGCAGGCCATCCCCTTCGGCCCGCTGATGAGCTTTGGCTATTACGGGGAAGTGGTTCTGCCGATGCAGATCACGCCACCCGCCGGCCTGCGTGCGGGGGAGGTTTTCAGCATCACGGCACAGGCAACCTGGCTTGTCTGCGATGATGTCTGCATCCCGGAAGAAGGCAGCTTCCGGCTTGATCTGCCAGTTGTCGCGCGAGCCCAGGCGAACCCCGATCTCGCGCCACTTTTTGCCGCCGCTGCCCTGCCGCGCCCCTCTCCCTGGCAGGCCAGCGCGACCATTCAGGGCGAGGCGCTGCGCCTTCGTCTGACTGGCCCCGGCCTTGGGCGCGAAAGCCTGAAGGAAGCGCTGTTCATCCCGGGCGTCGCTGGGCTTTTGGATCACGCCGCGCCGCAACGCCTTAGCCATGGCGCGGATTGGCTGGAACTGACGCTGAAGCGGGCGGAGCGGCCAGAGAACCTCGCCGCGCTTGAAGGCGTATTGCTGCTGACCGATCAGGGCGGGCGGCGGCTCGGCTACGACATTGCCGCCCCGTTATTGCCGGGGGCGGCTTTCCTGCCGCTGTGGCAGGCGCTGCTTTTTGCGCTGCTGGGCGGCGTGATCTTGAACCTTATGCCCTGCGTCTTCCCCGTGCTCGCCATGAAGGCCATGGCACTGGCGCGGCTGGGCGGTGCGGCGCGTGGCGCGGTGCGGCTGGAAGCCGCCGCCTATACCGCCGGCGCGGTGGTGAGCTTCGCGGCCCTCGCCGGGCTTTTGTTGGCACTGCGCGGCGCGGGCATGGCGCTTGGCTGGGGGTTCCAATTCACCTCACCAGTTTTTGTGCTGGCGATTGCCTGGCTGATGCTGGCGGTGGGGCTCAATCTGTCTGGCGTTTTCGCGCTTGGCGGGCCGATTGGCGCGGGCGGGCATATCGCGGCGCGCGGCGGCTTCCTCGGGAGTTTTGCGACCGGCGCACTGGCCGTGTTGGTGGCAAGCCCCTGCACCGCGCCCTTCATGGCGGCGGCGATTGGCGCGGCTTTGGTCATGCCGGCGCCCGCCACCATCGCGGTGTTTGCGGCGCTTGGCCTTGGGCTTGCGGCGCCGACGCTGATCCTGGCGCTGGCCCCCGGCCTGACGCGGCTGCTGCCCCGGCCTGGCCCCTGGATGGAAAAGCTTCGGCGCATCATGGCCTGGCCCATGTATGGCGCCGCGCTGTGGCTGGTTTCTGTGCTTTGGGCGCAAAGCGGTTTGCTTGGCGTGGCGCTGGCGCTGGCGGGCGGGCTTGGCCTTGGCATTGCCGCCTGGGTCTTGGGCCGGGCGCAACGCCAGGGCCGGGGCGGGCTTGGCCCGGTTTTGGCCGCGCTGGGCCTGCTATTCGCCCTGCCCTTTGGTCTGACTGCCGCACCGCCGCCGCCCGCCGCCGGCGATACTGCCGAAAGCTGGAGCGCCGCCCGGGTGGAGGCGCTGCGCGCCCAAGGCAAGGGCGTGTTCCTGAATGTGACCGCAGCCTGGTGCATAACCTGCCAGGTGAATGAACGCTTGGCACTCCGCCGCGACGCGGTGCAGTCCGCCATGGCGGCGCGCGGCATTGTCTATTTGAAAGCGGATTGGACGCGCGGCGATCCGGCCATCACGGCGCTGCTGCGCGCCCATGGGCGGGAAGGCGTACCGCTTTATCTGTTCTGGCCGCCGGGCGGGGGCGAGGCGGTGATCCTGCCCGAAGTACTGACCGAATCCATGGTGCTGCGCCAAATCGGCGCGCCTTAAGGTTAGTTAGCGCTTGACGCCCCCCGGGGGCGGCGCGTTATCTCCAGCACATCGGCATCAAGACCGAATTGCTTAGCGCTTGCGCTGGCACGACCCGAGGTTGGCTTGGCTCAGCTAACGCGTTTCCGCGTGGAGCCGAATTCATGGCTTTGCGCAGCAAAGGTGCTTGCCATGCCGCTTTCCGAAGCCACCAATAATCCCAAGGCCATGCCGGATTTTCTCCGGCTTGTGGGAGCTGAGCTTTGGGCCGCGCGGCTCGCTGATCTTGGCCAACGCGCGCAATCCAGCGCTTTTTTGGGCCGCGCCACGCAACATCGCCACGCCTTGGAATTTGCCCTAGCGCGCGCCGCGCGTGGCACGGCACAGGGCAGTGCGGAACGCCTTGCGCTTGGCTTTGCGGCCGAGGCAGTGCAACTCGCCAAAAGCCTTCCCGAGCTTCCGCGCACCAAGCTGCGCGCCCTGATTGCTGAAGGGCTTTCCGGTGAGGCGACTCTGATCCCGCTTTTCCATTTGCTGCGCAGCGCGGCGCTTTATCGCGCGCAGGGCTTTGAGGTGCGCTTCACCGGCCTTGCTGAAAATAGCGCGCATGATCTGACCATCAGCCGCGGTGGTTCTGTCGCAGAAGTGGTGTGCGAAACCATCTCCGCCGAAGAAGGCCGGCCGGTGCAGCGCGGGCATTGGTATGCGCTGATGGATAGCGTCAATCCCGAATTGCAAACCTGGCTTGCCGCGCATCCTGGCCGCTATGTGCTGCGCATGACGCTGCCCGATGGGCTTTCCGGCCCCGATAAGGCCGCGGAATTGCAAAGGCGGATCATGGCCATGCTGGCCGCCGAAAAGCGCCAGGATAGCAGCGCCGATGCGGTGTTGAAGCTTGACCCGCTGGTGTTGGCCGGTGCGCAGGCGGATCCCCTGCCCGGCAGGCTGCGTCAGCAATTCGGGCCAGAGGCGCATTTGGCCGTGACCGGCGATCCTGCCGGCGGATCGGTGTTTGTATTGGCAGCGCGCGCCGGTCAGGAAAACAGTATTTCGGACGCGGTCGCGGCGCGCATGGCGGGTGCCGCGGCAGAACGGCTATCAGGTGCCAAGCCCGGCATTGTTTCGGTCTTCATCGAAGATATGGACCGCGCAGAATGGCGGAGCCTGCGCGATGAATTGGCGCTGGAAGGCGCGGTGCGGCGCTTTCTGGCGGGCCATGCCGCCCGGCGCGTGGTAGCGGCGGCCTGTTCTTCGCGCGCCGAGCTTTTCGGCTTGGCGCCGCCGGACGCCGTGGCGGGTGGGGAGCTGCGTTTCCGCAACCCATCACACACGGCAGCGAAATCAGCCGCGCTTGCGCCGGCGATTACCTCAACAAGCTGATTAGTGCGCGTCCCGTTCACGTTCGTTAACCTGACAGGCACTAAACTTTGTTTGATCGCATTTTCCGAGCCGCCAAGTTTTCCACTTGGCTTGAAAATGTTCAATCAAGCTTGATATTCGCGCCGCGCACCAACGCAGCGTAACGCTCCGCGTCGTTTTTCAGCATCGCCGCCGCATCGGCCTGGCTGCCGCCACCAATCAGAAAGCCAGCATCACGCACGCGTTGGCGGATGGTGGGATCAGCGAAAGCCTTGTTCACCGCCGCCACCCAGCGTTCGGCAATTGGCGTCGGCAGCCCGGGCGGGCCCATCAGCATATACCAAACATTGGCGTCAAAACCAGGAAAGCCGAGCTCCGCCACGGTGGGCACATCGGGCAGCCATTCCACGCGCTGCGGCAAAGTCACCGCCAGCGCGCGCACGCGCCCAGCGCGAATATGCGGCAGGTAAGTCGGCAGTGTATCAATGGCGAGGTCTATGCGCCCGGCCAAGATTTCATTCACTGCCTGGCCCGTGCCGCGGAATGGCACATGGGTCATGCGCACACCAGCGGCTGAAGAAAGCAATTCCGCCGCCAAATGCTGCTGGGTGGCGACACCCGAGGATGAGTAATTCAACACGCCGGGTTCACGCCGCGCGCGTTCGATCAAATCCCGCATCGTCGCTGATGGCGCATTGGCCGGCACCACGGCTACCAGCGGCACGGTCGCGGCATGCACCACCGCTACTTGGTCGCGGTAAATGTCGAAGGGCGGCGGGTTCATCAGCGGCGGCACCACGGCGGATGCGCTGATGGTCGTCATCAACATGGTATAGCCATCGGGCCGCGCGCGAGACAGCGCCGTGACGGCAAGTGTCCCCGAAGCGCCAGGGCGGTTTTCTACCGCAATGGTCTGGCGAAACTCATCCTGCAAAAAAGGCTGCAGGAAGCGCGAAATGATATCCGTCCCGCCCCCTGGTGCGAAACCCACCAGCATTGTGATGGCGCGTGAGGGATAATCCTGCTGCGCCCCTGCCGTTGCGGGCAACAAACCCGCAAGGCCAAGCGCGCCGAAACTCCGGCGCGCAATTTTTGTTTTCATTGTTTCCTCCCGGCTTGTTGCAATTACCGCCCCGTAAATTGCGGCGCGCGCTTATTGAGGAAGGCGCTGACGCCTTCCTGGAAATCGGCGCTGGTGAAGCACATGGTCACCAGATCATCACCCTCAACCTCGCTGGTGGCCTTGCGCAGGCGGCGGATGGCTTCCTTGGTGGCGCGCAACGTCAGCGGCGCGAGGCCGGAGATATTGGTCGCCAATTCCATGGCACGCGCCGACACATCATCAGGTGTTTCCAGCATTTCGGAAATCAAGCCGATATGCTTTGCCTCATCGGCGGAAAAGAGCCGCGCAGTCATGATCATTTCCGTCACCGCGGCAGGGCCAACCAGCGCGTAGAAGCGCGCGAAATTATGCATGTTGAGGATATTGCCGAGCGTCTTCGCAATCGGCAGGCCGAAGCGCGCCCCCTTATCGGCAATGCGGATATCGCAGCAGCCGGCAATGCCAAGCCCACCGCCGGTGCAAGCACCAGTGATGGCCGCGATCACGGGCTTGGTGCAGCTCTCGAGCGCGCCCAGCACCTTATCAATGCGCGCTTCGTAATTCAGCGCATCCTCGGCGGTGCGGAATTCGCGGAATTGGGAGATATCGGTGCCGGACGCGAAAGCCTTGCCGCCCGCGCCCATGATCACCCAT
Source organism: Asaia bogorensis (assembly GCA_945873675.1). GTDB lineage: Bacteria > Pseudomonadota > Alphaproteobacteria > Acetobacterales > Acetobacteraceae > Neoroseomonas > Neoroseomonas bogorensis_C. The sequence continues at coordinate 11,152 of CAMCEP010000009.1, read as the reverse complement.
ACGCGGATAGCGGGATCGGCGCTGATCTCATCGGCCAATTCGGCAAGCCGCGCATACATGGCGAAGGTCATGGCATTGCGGGCTTGCGGGCGGTTGAAAGTGGTCCAGGCAATGCCGCCTTCGCGGATTTCGTGCAGCAGATCTTCGCTCATGGTCATATCCTTGGGTTTTGGTGAGCGCATGGGTAGCGCGCGGCGCGGGCGCGTCAACCCGGTCTCTTGCCCAGGGGCGGCGGCAATGCCAACAAGGCGGCGAATTTTCCTGGAGATACCGCCATGATGCCGCTTTCCCGCTTCACCGTGCTTGACCTGACCCGCGTCCGTTCCGGCCCCACCTGCGTGCGTCAGCTCGCCGATTGGGGCGCCAATGTGATCAAGGTGGAAGCGACCGATGAGGTGGATACGGGCAAGGGCATGGGGGGCGAGCGCCATGGGCCGGATTTCCAGAACACGCACCGCAACAAGCGCGGCATGACGCTGAATTTGAAGGCGCCCGAAGGCTTGGCGGCCTTCCATCGCCTTGTCGCCAAGGCCGATGTGGTGGTGGAAAACTACCGCCCGGATGTGAAGGCGCGCTTGGGGATTGATTTCGCCGCGCTATCGGCAGTCAATCCGCGCATTGTGTTGGGCTCGATTTCCGGCTTCGGCCAGGATGGGCCCTATGCCAAGCGGCCAGGTTTTGACCAAATTGCCCAGGGCATGGGTGGCATCATGAGTGTCACCGGCATGCCCGGACAGGGCCCGGTGCGGGCGGGTATTCCTGTCGCGGACCTGACGGCGGGGCTTTACACCGCGATCGGCATTCTGGTGGCGCTGCTGGAGCGCGAGACAACGGGCAAGGGACGCTGGGTGCATACCAGCCTGCTGGAAGCCATGATTGCCATGATGGATTTCCAGGCGACCCGCTGGACGATGAAGGGCGATATCCCAGGCCAGGCCGGCAATGACCACCCAACCACGACACCGACCGGCCTGTTCCGTACCAAGGATGGGCTGATGAACCTGGCCGGCGGCGGGCAGCAAATGTGGGACCGCATTGTGGCCACGCTTGGCATTACCGAAGAAGCCAAGGACCCTGCCTTCGCCACGGACAAGACGCGCCATGCCAATCGCGACAAGACCAATGCGCTGCTGCAATCGCGCCTGATTGAAAAAACCACCGCCGATTGGGTGGAAGGGCTGAACAAGGCCGGCGTGCCGAGTGGGCCAGTCTACACCATGGATCAAGTTTTCGCTGATACGCAGGTGAAGCACCTCGGCATGGCGATGCCGGTCGCGCATCCCGCGCTTGGCGAAATCGCCCTGGTGCGCGCGCCGATGCAGATCGCCGGCGTAACCTGCGCGCGCAATCCAACCCCGGAACGCGGCGAACATACGGATCAGGTTCTGGGCGAATTTGGCTTCACGGCCGAAGAAATTGCCGCCTTGCGCGCGGCGAAGGCGATTTGACGCTGGTCTGGGGCGTAACCGCGCCAGGCATGAAGCCTGGCGCGGAGCATTTCTAACGCCGCGTCGGCAAGCGCGTATTGCCGCCTATTTCGTAAGGAGTGCGCAGCGGCGCCATATCACCGCGCGGCGCTTCCGGGTCCAGCGCATCAAGCCGTTCATTGGCGCTATCCTGATCCAGTTCCCGTTGCAGCGTGGACATGGCGCGTTCCGTGCCTGCCTGGCCGATAGTTGGCAGGTTGGAAGGTGTCGGCGCCGGGCTTGACGCCGCACGCGGCGCTGAGGGCGCACTGGGCGCGGAAGCCGGCGTTTCGGCGCAGGCAGCCAGCGCCAAAGCGGCGAGCAAGGCTCCGCGCCGGAACATCACAGCCGGACGCCGGAGGTGGCGTAGGCGGTCTCGGCGCTTTGCTGCACCTTGTGGTCCAAATAAAATGCCGCGCCGATGGCAATGACGATGGCAATGCAGATGCCGCTGATGATGCCGTTCATGGTGTTCTCCCGGTAGACTTAGCCTGTCTCAGCTTATGGCTTCGGGCGGCAGGCTTTGCAAGATTTCTCCCGCCAACGCCAAATCCTCTGGCGCATTGGCGTTGAAGAAGGGGTCATGGGGGGTGGCGGGCCAGGCGGCATCGGCGCAGCCGAAACGTGCGGTCCAACGGTCTATCTTGCGCTCCCCGGCCAAAAGTGCGGCACGCAATTCGCCGCGCAGCGCCACGGGCCAAAGTGCCGCCGGCGGGTGGCTTTGGCCGCCCGAGGATGCCGCGGCCATCGGCACCGCCGCCGCTTCCCGCGCCAAATGCAGCCGCGCGACAAAATCCGCCGGAATGAAGGGGCAATCCCCGGGGACTGAGGCCACCCAAGCAATGTCCGGCCGATGCGCTGCCGCCCATTCCAGGCCGGCGAGAATGCCAGCCAATGGCCCGGGATGATCCGGCAAGGGGTCCGCCACCACAGGCAGCCCAAAGGCGGCAAAGCGCGCGGGATCGCCATTGGCATTCAGCGCCACCGCCGCGACCTGCGGCGTAATACGCACCAAAACGTGATCCAATAATGGCCGCCCACCGAGCAAACGCAGCGGCTTATCCCCGCCCCCCATGCGCCGCGCGAGCCCACCCGCCAGCACGAGGCCGAGCGTTTCAGCCGCCATCGCGTTCCGCTTCCGCGCTATTCTTGCGCCAATGCTTCGCACTTTCTTCTTCAACGTAACGCAGATCAGCATCGAAAATGATGCGGTCTTCCCCCGCAAGTGCCACAAAGCGCTTGCCCTTACAGCGCCCGATCAGCATCACGCCGGCCTCACGCGCCAATTCCACGCCCCAGGCGGTGAAGCCGGAACGCGATACCAGAATAGGAATGCCCATGCGCACGGTCTTGATCACCATCTCAGACGTCAGGCGCCCGGTGGTATAAAAAATCTTGTCGCCAGGTGCTTCCTTGTTGCGGAACATCCAGCCCGCGATCTTGTCCACCGCATTATGGCGCCCGACATCTTCCATATAGACCAGCGGTTCATCCTGCCGACACAGCGCGCAGCCATGAATGGCGCCGGCTTCAAGATAAAGTGTCGGCAGCGCATTGATCCGATTTAGCAGGCGATAGAGCCAGGATGTGCGGAGTTCCGCGCGCGGCAATTTTGCTTCAGCGAAGCCTTCCATCAAATCGCCAAAAGCCGTGCCCTGGGCGCAGCCGGAAGTGAGGGTTTTCTTGCGCAGCTTTTCCTCATAATCCGTCCGCCGCGCCGTGCGCACAATCACAACAGCGAGATCATCATCATAATCAACGCCAATCACATCATCATCGGCGTGCAGCATGCCCTGATTGAGCAGATACCCAAGCGCCAAATCTTCGGGACGGTCGCCGATGGTCATCATGGTTACGATTTCCTGACCATTCAGGAACAGCGTGAGCGGGCGTTCCACCGTGACACTGGCTTCAATCAGCGCGCCTGTATGGTCGCGCCCTGAGACGCGGCGCGTAAGGCGCGGATCGGCGGGATCGGGGCGGATGATCATGGCATCATGCATGATGGGAAGATGGGCGGGCTGCCGCGCGGGCGCAAGGATTAGAAGGAGACTGCAAGCCCAACCGAGGCGCCGGAGACGTTATTGCCGAAAAGATAGCGCGCCACGATACGGATGCTTTGCATATTGAAATCGAATACGCCCAATTCATAGCGCCCGACATTCATCTCAATCCCGCCACCCACCTTGGTCAGGTGATCAAAACCCAGCGCCACCTGGTCGCCAAAAAAGCGCGAATGGGAAAAATCCACCACCCAACGGAGCGGCCGGCCAAACATCTCAGCCTCCATCGGCCAACGTACACGGCCCCATATATTAGCCGTTTTTGCTTCTGATTCGCCGCGAACCAGGGGTGATGTATCGCCGAAGGTCGAAAGCCGGATATCCGTGTAGCGCAATTCCAAATCAATTTCGTAGCCAGGGCGCTGAATATTCAAATCCAGCATGAGCGACCCGCCCAGCCCATAGGCATTCATACGGCCGCGATCCAGAAAGGCCAATTCCCGATTGAATCTCATTTCCAAGAGGCGCCCGATCAATGAAGCATCGGTTTCCACATGCCCAAGTGAGGCATTCAGGATAGGGCGAAAGACCAAGCCTTCAATGATCGGAAAATCCCAGCCAACCCCAACGGTGCCGGAGACATTGTTCCAGCGCGTCGGCACGATGGATTTCTTTTCGCCTTCAGAAAAAATGAAGCGCGGATCATAACGCGAATAGCCAAGGAAGCCTTCCAGATAGAGCGGGAAATCAGGATCAACCGTAAAGCCCAAGCCGAATTGCGTGGTTTGCAGCCCGGTATCCGTCTGCCCGCCACGGCTGATGCTGAGCGAAGATGCGGTTACATCCGGGATGACATTATAACCGAGCAGGCCAAGCACCCCATCGGCGGCTTGCTGCAGGCTATAGCCCGGAATGCCGGTGATCACGCGCCCATTGTTCTGTGCTTCCGCCCGCATGGCGAAAGTCAGGCAGAGCAAGATCAGCATCCAAAAGCGGGGTGCGGGCTGCATGGGGCTAGTGATAAATCCTCATGCGTCGCGCGCCAATGGCTGGCCGGGCAGCCAAATGCCTCGGCCAGCAAAGAAACGCGCAAAATCGGCGATGGCGACGCGCGCATCGCATTGTGAAGCCGGATCATGGCCGGAGGGATTGTGCAGGCGAAGCGCTCCTTCCCCAGCGCCGAAGACCAGCACCAGATGGCCGCCTTTGCCGGGCGCGGGCTCTGCTGGCCGGCGAATGGCGGGGTGGACGGAAGCCATGAACACCCCCCCATCAGCCAACAAAGCTGGGATATCCTGGGCTTCACGGTCCAGAATGATTTCAGCCGGCATGGCATGGGCTTCCGCCAGCCAAAGAATGGCGGGCGCATAGATCAGGCCGCGGATGTTGCCATCCGGCTGTTCCACATAAGCGCCATAGCCGGTCAATACCCGCGCCAGATCGCGCGCCCGGGGTGGCGTGATGCCGCGCGCGGCGAGCGCCATGCGAAGACACGCCACACCGCAGAGATGATCCGCCCAGCGCGCATAATCTGCTGGGCTGTCCGCGCCAGATGCTGCCCAGGCAGGGTCATCTTCCGCACGGCAGGCGCCGGTGATGATGGCGCCAATCAGCGTGGGCGTTTCCCATTGGCCGAAATAGGGCGGGGTTTCAGTGGTGGTCATGGTGGGGTTGTTAACGGGGTGCGGGCGACATGGGCAAATCCGGCCCTTCGGGCAGGCGACGCAGCACCATCTCGAACCGGGTTTCGGTTTCAACCGGGTCCACCGTGCCGGAAATCGGCGCGGCACTCTCGGGGTCAGGCGCGGCGGCAAGCGGGATATGCCCTGCCCCGGCCAATAGGCCAGAGGTCGGATCAAGCCCCACCCAGCCCGCGCCAGGCAGATAGGCTTCAGCCCAGGCGTGCAATTCCGCGTCATCACGCCCCAGCATGGCGGGTTCGATCAAATAGCCAGAGACAAAACGCGCGCCAAAGCCAAGCCGGCGGAGAATTTGCACCAAAAGCCAGGAGGTATCGCGGCAGGAACCGCGCCCTTCCCGCAGCACTTGTTCGCCATTCCAGACGCCGTGTTCCGCGCGCTGCACATAGGCGATGCGCTGATGCACCAGCGCGGTCAGATTGACCAGGAATTCAACTGTGCCGCGCGGTGTGCGCGGTATTCCCTGTACAAATGCGTCAAGCAAGGGGCCCAGCGGATCAAGCCGGCGATAAGGCAAAAGCTGTTCGGCGAGCCAGGGTTCCGGCGTGAAGGGCCAGGTAGCGGCTTCCGGTTCAACGAAAAAATCAAAGGGGTTGATGGTCGTGATTTCGGCTGTGAGGTCCACCGTGACACTGAAAATTGAGACCGGTTCTGTCATCAACACGCGGGCCATGAAATTCCCAAGCGGGTCTTGCTGCCAATGCAGCCAATGCGTGGCCGGTTCGATACTGAGCGCATAGGACAGGATAGGCGTGCGGCAATGCGGCGCCGGGCGCAGGCGAATAAGCTGCGGGCCAAGCCCCACCGCGCGCGCATAGCGATAGGTGCTGCGGTGGGTCAGGGCGAATCGAATCGTCATGCGGGCGCTTTTGCCATGCCAGGGTTTATACACGCTGAGCCGCCGCCTTGCAGGGCTGATTGACCGCCCGCGCCATATCACCCGATGCTTGCGCAGCCAGCCCCAGGGAAGGAAGCGCACATGACTGATCTGACCATTCGCGAGGTGAAAACCACGCTACTGCAAATGCCCTGGGCGGATGACCCTTGGCTTGCAGGGCATGCTCTGGGGCCGATGCGTGATCTGGTGGTGGTGGAAATCACCACGCAATCGGGCATCACCGGCATGGGCTATCTGCATTTGCTGAACCTGCCCCTGCAACGCACCATTGGCGCCTGCATCGCGGAAGCGATGGCGCCGCGCATCATCGGGCGCGATGCCTCCGCCATTGAAGCGATCTGGCGCGATCTGTGGCGCGCGACACTGACGGGTGGGCGCGGCGGTGTGGCCATGATGGCGCAATCGGCGATTGACATCGCGCTTTGGGATATTCTGGGCAAGGCAGCGGGGCTGCCTTTGCATCGGCTATGGGGGCATTACCGGTCAGAAATCCCCATCTATGGCAGCGGCTGTTTCCGGGGCGCGCGTGGCGATGGCATGATTGCCAAGGCCAAGCACTATATCGAACAAGGCTACCCTGCCATCAAGATGCAGGTTGCGCATATTGGTGATCTCAACACCGATCTTGATAATGTGCGGCGCATGCGCGAAGCCGTCGGTCCCGATATTGATATCATGATTGATGTGAATATGGGCTGGGCGGCGGATATCGCCATCACCATGGGTCGCAAGTTTGAGGAATATGATATTTACTGGCTGGAAGAACCGGTGCTGGCCGATGATTACGCGGGGTATCTGCGCTGCGCCGAGGCGCTTGATATGCGCGTGGTGGGTGGGGAGACGCATTTCGGCCGTGCCGATCTGAAGCCTTTCCTGGAAAATCCGCGCCTGCCCATTCTGCAGCCTGATCCGATGCGCGGCGGCCTGACGGAGTTGCGCAAGATTGCGACCGTTGCCGATACCTGGGGCATCACCATCGCGCCACATCTTTTTCCGGAATTGAATGTGCATCTGCTGGCGAGCATTCCCAATGGCATTTGGGCGGAACAGATGGGGCTATTGGATGATGTCTTCATCAGCCTGCCCAAAATCGCCAAGGGGATGATTACTGCGCCGGAAACGCCAGGCCATGGGCTGGCGTTCAAGCCGGAAGTGCTGAAGGATTTTGCGTTGAAGTAGGGGGTCACCTGAAATCCCGGCTCGCGGGCAGTTTCGCCCGCGGCGGGCGGCGATCATCCTGCGGGCGGCGGATTTCATCGGCGCGGCCCAGCGCGGCAGCGGCCCAATCGCTGCCCGCTTCGCGCAACAACCCTTCCAGCAAATCGGAACGGTCAACCAGGCGCCGCGCGATCACGTGAATGATCGGCACTTCGGCGTGGCGATCCTCTCGCTCCACCCTGCCTTCCACTTGCAAAAGCCGCGCGCCACGCAGCGCGCGACGATCACGCGCTGCGACATCCGTATAGACCACCAGATTGGCGGTGCCGTGCTCATCCTCGATGGTGATGAAAATTACGCCCTTGGCGGAACCGGGGCGCTGGCGCATCAGCACAAGCCCAGCCAGGCGCAGCAAGCGGCCTGATTTCCATGTCTGCAAATCGCGCGTGTCACGCAGCCCTTCGGCGCGGAGTTGCGCGCGCAGCAGCGCCAAGGGATGCCGCCCCAAGGTCAGGCCGAGCCTTGCGTAGTCATTGACGATGCTCTCCCCCTCATGTTCCGCCGGCAAAAGCGGCGCGGCTTCGGGTAGGATGGGGGCTTCATCAGCCAAGGCCGCACCCACACCATCACGCACAGCGAAAAGCGGTAAGTCACGCGGCGTGCCCCGCGCACCGCGTGCGGCCCAGGCGGCATCACGGCGCAGCACACCGGGAAAGGCATTGGCGGCGGCCAGCGCACCCAAGGCGCCTTGAGAAAGAGCGGCGCGCCAGGCCAAATCCTCCACACTCACGAAGGGCGCGCCATTGCGCGCGGCGCGGGCGGCGAGCAGCGCTTCCGCATCGCGCGCGGCCAGCCCCGCCACTAGGCGGAGCCCAAGCCGTAGCGCCAGGCCACCCGCGCTTTCGGGTGCTTCTTCCAGGCTGCTATCCCAATCGCTGGCATTCACATCCACCGCACGCACCGCGACGCCGTGCTCGCGCGCATCGCGCATGATCTGCGCCGGCGCGTAAAACCCCATGGGCTGGCTGTTCAGCAGCGCACAGGCAAAGGCCGCCGGGTGATGGCATTTCAACCAGGCCGAGGCATAGACCAGATGCGCGAAGCTCGCCGCATGGCTTTCGGGGAAGCCGTAGCTGCCAAAGCCTTCGATTTGCGCGAAGACACGCTCCGCCAAATCCTGCGCATAGCCGCGCCGCGTCATGCCCGTCACCAGCTTTTCCTTATGGCGTGTTACCAAACCCTGTTGGCGAAAAGTGGCCATGGCGCGGCGCAATTGATCCGCTTCTTCCGGCGTGAAGCCAGCGGCGACAATGGCCAAGCGCATCGCCTGTTCCTGGAATAGCGGCACGCCAAGCGTGCGCCCCAACACCTGCTGCAATTCATCCGCCGGGCCAAAGGCGGGATCAGGTGCTGGGTATTCCACCGCTTCCAAGCCCTGACGCCGACGCAGATAGGGATGCACCATATCGCCCTGAATGGGGCCTGGGCGCACAATCGCCACCTGCACCACCAGATCATAAAAGGCGCGCGGTTTCAGCCGCGGCAGCATATTCATCTGCGCGCGGCTTTCCACTTGAAACACGCCCACGGAATCCGCACGCCGCAGCATGGCATAGGTCTGGGCGCAATCGCGCGGCAGGTTTTCCAAGGCGAGTGCAAGCCGCCGATGCTCAGCCAATAAGCCAAATCCACGCCGGAGGCAGGAGAGCATGCCAAGCCCCAGCACATCCACCTTCATGATGCCAAGCGCATCAATATCATCCTTGTCCCATTCCAAGACGGTGCGGTCTTCCATCGCCGCCTGCGTCACCACTGCCAATTCCGTGAGCTTGCCGCGCGTGATGACAAAGCCACCGACATGGGTTGCGGTATGGCGCGGGAAATCCTGCAATTCCTCCGCGAGTTCCAGCGTCATCGCCAGACGCGGATCGCTGATGTCAAAGCCTTCATCCTGCGCCAATTCAGCCAGGCTCATCTCCCGCCCCGGCCCCCAGCCGGCCTTGGCCAGACGCGCGGTGATGTCTTCACTCAAGCCCATCGCCTTGCCCACTTCGCGAATGGCGCTGCGCGGGCGGTAGCGGATCAAGGTCGCGCAAATCGCCGCGCGGTCGCGGCCATAGCGTTCGTAAAGATGCTGGATCACTTCTTCCCGACGTTCATGTTCGAAATCAATGTCTATATCGGGCGGTTCGCCGCGGCTGGCTGAGACAAAACGTTCAAACAGCAAATCATGCTTTTCAGGATCAACGGCGGTGATGCCAAGCACATAGCAAATAGTGGAATTCGCCGCCGAACCGCGCCCTTGGCACAAAATGCCGCGCGCGCGGGCGAAGCGAATAATCTCATGCACCGTCAGGAAATAAGGCGCATAGCCAAGGTCATTGATCAGCTTCATTTCATGGGCGATGCGCGTGGTGATGGCACCCGGCACCTGCACCGGCCAGCGCGCCGCGACAGCTTCGGCCACACGCGCTTCCAGGCTTTGTTGTGCAGTGAGGCCCGGGTCCAGCACTTCATCGGGGTATTCGTAACGCAAATGATCCAGCGAAAAGCCGCGCGTGGTTGCCAGCACATCAACACTCGCCTGCAAAGCATCAGGATAGCGCGCGAAAAGCCGCGCCATTTCGGCGGGGGATTTCAAATGGCGTTCTGCATTGGGTTCCGCCGCCTGGCCCAAGGCTTCCACCGAACAGCGCAGGCGAATGGCGCTCAATACATCCGCAAGGCGCCGCCGCGATGCTTGGTGATAACGGATGTTGTTGGTGGCGAGCAGCCGTGCCCCAGTCGCTTCCGCCAAGGCAGCGTGATGCGTGAGTTGCGCTGCATCATCGCCCAGCAAGGGGCAGGCAACGGCGATCAATGGCGGCAAGGCCAGGCGCAGCCCAGCCAAGCGGCGCAAGGCTTCTGGTGTCACGGGCGGTATCGCCGCCACCACCTGCCCTTCCGCCGCATCGCAAAGTGCCGCGAAATCCAGCCGGTATTCCCCCTTGGGGGCGGCCATGCGCGCCGCTGAAAGCAGCGTGGTCAGACGCCCATAGGCAGCGCGATCCGCAGGCCAGATCAGCCATTCCGCGCCATCTTCCAGCCGCAACCGGCAGCCCGGCGCGAAGGCCAGCCCCGCCGCCTTGGCCGCGCCATGCGCGCGCACCACGCCGGCCAGCCCATTGGTATCACAAAGCCCAAAGCCGACATGGCCAAGGGCGGCGGCTTGTTCCACCAATTCCTCAGGATGCGAGGCACCATCCAGGAAGGAGAAATTGGATCGCGCCGCCACCTCCGCATAGCCGGGCAGAGTCACGGCAAATCGCCCTGCACCACCCAGCGCCCACCGGCATGGCAGAGCCACAGCCTTTCACCGGAAGCGAGTTGCACATGGTGATATTCCCGCGCCGGCGGCAGCGCGCCGCCATGCCACCATTCCGGTTCCAGCCTGAGCGGGCCTTCAGCACGGGTTAGCGGATAAACCCGCCCGCGCCAGCGGAGCGCGGCGGGGGCGCCTTCGGCAAAGGTAGTGACTTGCACAGCTTCAGGCCGACGACGCAGCAGCACCGGCGCGGCGCGGGCACCCCAGCCGGGCGGGGTGGCGATGGGCGCTTCATGCGGGGGGGCGGCGCGCCATTGCCTCTCCGGCCAATGGCTGGGCAGCGGCGCGGGGCGGGCCAGGCGCAGCCTTTGGCCAAGCCTGTCCAATAGCTGCGCCAAAACCCCATCCGGGCGCGGCGCGGCACCCATGGGCAAGGCACCCTGCCCTTCCGCGCCCATAGAGTCGGTCACCAGGGCGTGTAGGGTAAAACGCTCAAAACCCAGTTCCGGCGCCAGGCTGGCCAGGGGCTCGGCAAATAGCCGCGCCAGATGGGCGGGGTCGCGGTTGGGTGCGCCAGTGCCTCTCCGGCCAATGGCTGGGCAGCGGCGCGGGGCGGGCCAGGC
>CAMCEP010000008.1 GCA_945873675.1 Asaia bogorensis | reverse complement strand
GCCGATCATGGCGCTGTGCCGCTGATGCGCTTGATCCCGCTCCAAATCGAGTTTTCGCTTCCTTGGGCAGAGGCCCTGCCACAGCGCGTCATGCTCAACCGCTTCGCCTATCTCAGGCGGAGTGAGCGGGGGGCAATATTGCAACACCCCGATGCCCCCTTTGAGGTATTGATCGAGGATGAAGCCTGTGGCCGCTTGATCACTGGCCTTGCTGGTGTCACCCGGCTTTGTCGTGGATGCCGATGCCGAGGAACCGCCGGCACGCCAAAGCTGGGAATTCCAGGACAGGTTGTTTCATCACAACACACGATCCCACAATGATCGGTTGCCGCGTGGCGCCACCTATCGGTTCTTGGATCAATGGCCCGCCCCGCCTGCGATCCGTCCGCATTATCAAGGTCAGCGCATTACCTTGCCGGGGCCGGGTTCGCTGCCAACTTCGAGCAGTGCTCCTTTGCGCGATGTCATGGAAAACCGCCGTTCGGCCCGTGCCATGTCGGCAGAACCGGTGAGCATTGAGGACATCAGCCTGCTACTCCACCGCGTCGCCCGGGCGAAAGAACTCGATTCTGGACGCCAGTCTATACCTCAGGAAACCTTGCTGCGCCCTTACCCCTCAGCGGGCGCCATACATGAATTGGAGTTCTATCTTGCGATCCGTTGTTGCGATCAATTGAATCCTGGTTTTTATCACTACAATGGGCATGAACATACGCTTACGCTAATTTCAAACGCTGACACGGCCGCGGCTAAAATAGTAGCCGAGTGTGCCGCATCCTGGGGACAACCCGAACAGCCACCTCATGCCGTGATGATTATCTCGTCGCGGCTGCCACGACTTTCTTGGAAATATACCGGCATCGCCTATCGAATGTCACTGCTCAATGCCGGCGTTGTCATTCAGAGCCTGTATCTGACAGTGGCCGATCTTGGCCTGGCCGGGTCTGCCATTGGCACCGGAAATTCTGACTGGTTTGCAAAAGCAACTGGTGCTTCGAGTTGGGAGGAAGCCAGCATCGCTGAGTTCGGCTTTGGTCGGCCGGCGTGATATCAGCCTGGAGACCGTTCGTATCCGGTCTCACCCCCTCTGCCACAAAAATCTTCCAATTTATTGATATTTCTTGATGCTTCCAAAAAGATTTGCAGTCGACCCACGTTTCTACCCACGTCCGGCTTTGGGTTTGGATGGGGCTTGCTGGAACGTCAGGATGGTCTGAGAAAGATTGCAGACGGGCTGCGGTGACCTTGATGCAGAAGCTTGGCATCCCGCGGGAAGCGCGCATCCGGGTAACTGGTCATGCCCCTCCCCGCGACGGCGCCGCCAGCTATGAGCACCACGGCTTTGAGCGGGAAGCATTCGCGGCTGTTGAAAAGCTGGCCGCAGAAATCGAGCGCATCAGGGCAGCAGTGCCAATTATCGAAAGGGGGGTAGGGGTGGTGGGGGCTGGAAAATAGGCTAGGCCTGCATTTAGGTCGGAATAGGCCTTCCGAAATCGGCGCAATTTTTGGAGTTGGACCTGCTTTGTCAGCAGACTGCCTGCCTGATCAGGTCGCCTGCCTAGCTGATACCTGCTGTAACTGCGCAACTGTGCAACCGTTGCCTGGCCCCCGCCGTCGAGTAGTTGCACGATTGCACGGTTGCGGAAGGGTGTCCGCCTAGTACCCCGCTTATCTGGGGCTTGGTCTGACGCTGGATGCCTGCGCGCCACGGTATGAGCGTTTTTGTCATTACTAAAAGGCCGAAGCGAAGGTGAAAAAGCGCCCACCAGGGTTTGTTCAGAAAAAGCTCTTTACTCTTGATGTTTCTGGCGCGACGATGCGTGTGGTCCATAGACTGGAAAAGGCCTAATCCATGACTGAGCACGACACCACATTAGGCAAGATCATCGCCAAGGCGTGGCGTGACCCTGCCTTCAAGGCAGAACTGATCGCCAACCCTGCTGCCGCTTTGAAGGCTGAAGGTATCGATATGCCTGCTGGCATGGCGGTGACCGTGCTCGAGAACACCGAGAAGCACTTCAACTTGGTTCTGCCGCTAGTGCCCTCCGGTGAGCTCTCTGATGAAGCACTCGATGGCGTGTCAGGGGGTGGTGCATATAAGAAAACTCAGGCGGTTTCCATGTGATTTACTTGCCTGGGGGCATAGCTCATGTCCGAGACCGACACCGCATTCGGCAAAATCATCGGCAAAGCCTAGCGTGACACGGCCGGGCTCGAACTGCCACGCTGGGCTCAGCGGCTTAGTCAGGATCAGGATCCACAAATCTCTTGTTGTCTCAGAGGGGAAAGTGCTTAGGGCAAAGAAGGCTAACCCATTGAAAGGCCAACCCATGCCCGAGAACGGTACCACATTCGGCAAGATCATCGCCAAGGCATGGCGTGACCCTGCCTTCAAGGCGGAGCTGATCGCCAACCCTGCTGCCGCTTTGAAGGCTGAGGGCATTGATGTGCCTGCTGGCATGGCGGTGACCGTTGTGGAGAACACCGACAAGCAGGTCCACTTGGTGCTGCCTCCAGTGCCCACTGATGAAATTCCAGACGAAGAACTCGATGGCATCGTAGGGGGTTCAGCCTGGACAATATTTAAATCTTATCTTGGTGCGAACAATGTGCCTGATGCCTTCAAGCTTCCAGCCCAATCAAAGATTGTTGCATTTAAGGCTTATTTTGGTTCTTGAGAACGACACCGTATTCGGCAAGATCATTGCCAAAGCATGGCGTGAACCTGCCTTCAAGGCAGAGCTGATCGCCAACCCTGCTGCTGCTTTGAAGGCTGAGGGCATCGATGTGCCTGCTGGCATGGCGGTGACCGTGCTCGAGAACACCGACAAGCAGTTCCACTTGGTGTTGCCGCCAAAGCCCACCGGCGAACTCTCCGACGGAGCACTCGATGGCGTCGCAGGGGGATATTCTGGGCCCTGGGCCGCCGAAATTGAATTTTTTTATGGCCGGTCTAGCCGGTCTAGCCCATCTCGAGATCTCCAGGTTCCCGACCCACGCGTCAAAGCCTTTTATTTAAGAGCCGTGTTTGCCGGTAAAATAGGGCTCTGAAATAACTGGTAAACCCCACCGGCGAAATCTCCAACAAAGACCTCGATGGCGTCGTAGGGGGTCTACATATTCTGTTTCCTACGGGGGGAGGGGACCGACTAGGAGGAATTCGTCATCGCTGGTCGTCTTCACTCTCCTTGGTGAGGGCGCGATGAACCAGAAATCCTCCGTACCTCAAATCGCCAATTTGGTCCCACAGGCGCTGCCGCCGGACAGACCGGTTGCTTCCATCCGATCGGATATCGCGCTAGGTGTTACTTTGCTCGCGCAGAATAAGTCGTCTCACACAGAAACGGTTTTGGCCATTAATCAGTTGATAGTGTTGGGTGTCCGTCATCTCTTGTACCAGAAACATCCCGAGCCCCCCGATCGCGCGATCGTCTAGTTCCGCATCGATATCAGGCATGGCTTTCGTGGTGGGATCGAAGGGTACGCCGTCATCGATGGTGGTCAGGGTCACTTGAAGCCCGGCCGCATCGATTTCCACCGCGAGTTCTACGTGGAACTGTCCGTCAACACCTTCGGGCCAAGCGCAGCGTGCGATGTTGGTGACGATCTCCTCCGCCACAAGGCGCATCTGCAAGGCCTCAGGCCCCGACGCGCCAGCACCCACCAAATGGGCCTCGATGGCATCGAGCGTGCTATCCACTGTGTGGGGTGAGCGATCACACAGCAGCCGGATTGCCGTCATTTCAGGGCATCACGGCCACCAGGGCCGCAGCCTGATCGTCGTGGATCGTCACAACCTTATCAAAGCCTGACATGGCAAAGACTTCTCGCACCGTTGGCTGCAGCCCGAACAGGACCACGGCGCCTCGGTTGGCCTTGGCCAGCTTCGCCGCCATCAGCACCACACGCAACCCAGCAGAGGAGACATAGGTCACCTGCATCAAATCCAAGAGGACGCGTCGGCCCAGGCGTACTTCAGCAGTCAGCTTACGCTCCGCCTCAGCGGCGGTACCAGTATCGATCCGACCGCTGACGCGGTGGATCAGCACCTCACCATGCTCTTCAGTGTTCACATCCATCAGATCATTTCCTTCTCACGCGTTGGAGAATTGGGGATTGCCGCAACTCCGCGCCAATGCAGCGCAACCATGGTGATATCATCCGCCTGGGGCTCGGTCTGCGCGAAGACATCGACGCTGTGCGCCACCGCCTCGACAAGGAGCGCGGGTTCGGAATGTACGGGGTCAGCGACGATGGCTGCAAGCCGCGCGTCGCCAAACATTGTCTCGCCGGGACCAACCGCTTCGGTCACACCATCAGTAAACATCAACAAATGGTCACCCGCTTCCAACTGCAGGCTCTGGTCGACAAAATCGATCCCATCCATCACGCCAAGAGCTATGCCGACCTCTACCGGCAGTTCAGCCTCTCGTCCGCCCACGCAGCGACGGCGGGGCGCGTTATGGCCAGCATTGGCATAGGTCAGTACGCCGGTCCGACAATCCAATACCGCGACAATGGCGGTAGCGAACATCATGGTTGGGTTGTCCGCCGCCAGCATTTCATTGGCCTGCCCAAGCGCCTCGCTTGGCCTAGCGCCGCGGGTCATGGCGGCCCGCAGTAGGCTGCGGGCCATTGCAATGAAGATGGCTGCGCTCACGCCCTTACCGGACGCATCGCCAATCATGAGCAGCAGGCGATTATCATCCAGCATGACCAGATCGCAGAAATCGCCGCCAACTTCCTTCGCCGGCGTCATCGCCGCATGCAGCTTGAAAAAGTCGTGCTCGGGATAGGTCGTGGGCAGGGACGAAAGCTGAAGCCGGCGCGCCACGTCCAGTTCTTCCCGCATCCGGTTGAACTGTAGCCGTTCATCCAGCGCCTGGCGGACCAGAGCCAAGTCGCGCGTGCGTTCGGCCAGCAGTTCCGCCATGGCGCGGTGCTGCTGCACGACATGGCCAGACAGACGCGCAAAGGCCGGGCCGAGGGTTGCATCCTCCCCTTCCAGCAGGCCAAGGATCTCCTGCCGCGCCGGGCCTTCAAGCACAGCGGCCAGGCGCGAAATTTCCTGCGCGATCAGCACGCGTTCGCGCAGGCCCGCCAAGCGGTTCCCGGTCTGCAGGCGGTCCAAGGCCATCGTGTTGCTGCGGAGCGACTGCAGCGCGTCGCCGATTGCGCCAACTTCGTCACCGCGGCGGCCGACGGCGGCGGAGGCGAAGATATCCCCGCGGGCCACGGCCTGCAGCGCCCGGGCCAGTTCGGTCAGAGGATCAAGCGCATCGCGGATCACGCCATAGAGGGCACTACAGGTGACGGTGGCTGCCACCACCAGCAGCGCGGAAGCCACCAGCAGCAGCAGCCGGCGGGACTTGATTGCAGCCGTGGCATCGGCCAGCACCAATATCTCGCCGATTAGCGCGCCGGCCGAATTCACCGCCGGCGTAGGCTCCAGCCGGAAGATCCGGCCATCCATCTCAATCGTATCGCCCGATTGGAGAAAGGAGGCGCGGTCGCGCAGGGTCGCTGTACTCGCAAACTGCAGCGCTCCGTCCAGGTCGCGCAAAAGCAGATCGGCGCCGAGCTGCCGCGCGATCTGCCCAAGCACTTCCGACGCCGGCACGCCGAGCGACAACAGATCGCCCTGCGCAAGACGCAGGCTGGCCACCAGCAGAACCTCACCTTCGGCCTTTTCGAAGCCGGAGGCCACCTGGCCCGGCACAAGGTCGCGCCGCAAGGCCGTGGCACCGCTGGCCATGGGGTCAGCCGCAGCCGGCACCGCGGCCAGAAGCTGCCCCTGCCCGCCGACCATATCGAGGCGAACACTCGAACCCAGTGGTTCAAGCAAGGCCGCCAATCTCTGCCTGAGCGAGGTTTCATCCTGCCTGGCGCGCGCTGAGAGTAGCGCTTCATCCGTCACGGCGGCGCGCAGGGATGCAACGAGGGGCGCGGCGGCGCGGTCCACCGCTTCGCGCAATGTGGCGAGTTGCAGGCTGGCACGCACGGTGGCGGAGCGATCCTCTGCATCGCGCAGCACCAGCCATGCCGGCGCCGCCACCGAAGTGGCCGCAAGCAACGTGGCAAGCCCGAACAGAAGCAGGATGCGGGAACGCAGCGACATGGCTCAGACGGTCTCCGCAGTGCGCAGTAGCCCAACGGGCGGATAGAAATGCAGTTGGCGCGCACTCTCCATCCGAATGAGGTAGGACATGCGCGTGAGCGTCTCCACTGGAATGCTTTCCGGCGCACGGCCGTCGCGCAGAATCTGCGCTGCCTTGTACCCTGTGAAAGCGCCGACGCTGTAGTAGCGGCTGACCAGCCCGGCCAGCCCATCGGCAAAAAGCACGAAGCGCTCAGTTGCTGCGAAGATGGGTAGGCGGAGGACCAGCGCTTCACGCGTGAGCAAGGCGCGGTGGTTATTCAGGAAAGTGTCGGGCGGAATGTACAGCCAATCCACATCGGCCTGCCGCGCCCGCATGAGCGCAGCCGGAATCGAATCTGGGTCTGGCTGCCGCGCCGCATTCAGCGCCACCGGTAATTCCAGCAGATTGTCGCCCAGAAGCGCGCGCGCCTGCGCGACAACCGACCGCGAATTGCTTTCGTTCGGGTTGAAGATGGTTGCGACACGGGTGAAGGGGCGGTAACGCGCCATTGCGCGCATCTGCACCTCCACCGAAGCGATGTACTCGGTTCCAGTCACCGGGCGGCCAGGATCGATGTTGGAGCGGATGAGGCGGTTGCCGACAGGATCGGTGACGATGTTGAAGACCACTGGTACGCCTGTGATATGCTTCGACGGGTCCACCGCATCCCACGGCCCGAGCGCAGCCACGGCCAGGCCGGTGCCCCAGACATAGACCAGATCCGGCCGCACCTCCCGGACTTCTTGTACCAAGCCGGGCACCAGGCGCATGTCCGTTGCGATGTCGCGCACAATCAGTTCCACCGAGATTCGGCGTGCAGCGAAATGGTCACGGAACCCGTCGCAGGCTTCCTCCCAGCCGCGGGTCAGAAGCATCATGATGCGGAAGGGGCGTGCCTGCGCAACTGCGGGAGTTGCCAGTAGGGATGCAGGCGCTGCCAGAATGTGTCGCCGTTGCAGCATCACGCCGCCCCCCCCGGCCGGCGCGCTTGAACGGCTAGCGACAGCGCATAGCCGATGGCGGTCGCAAGCGAGATCACCCCGAGCGCCAGCATTGTCTGCTGACCCGAGCCGAGGGCGAGCAGCGCTGCTGCCGCGGGCGGGCCAATGACGCTGCCGAATCTTTCACCCAGACGCAGGAAGCTGAGCATTGCGGCGGAGTTTGGCGCGCCGCGTACCAGGCTCAGGCCGGGGATAATGGCCAGCATGGGCGCCGCGGCCAACCCCTGTGCCAGGCCAGTTCCGATGATCGCGATGGGCAACGCCATGTCCCGGTCCAGCCACAGCGGCAGCAGCAGCGCAAAGCCGTTGATCACGCCGGCCAGCGCGATGATCAAGCCGCCACGCCCGGTTCGATCCGTCAGCCAAGCGCCAACCACGATGGCTGGTAGCATGCACAACCCATACAGCATGATATTGCGGCCGATCGCCGCCTGGCTCAGCCCAAGTTCACGAAGTTCCAGCGGCGCCAGGAAGAAGATGAAGCCACCAAGAAGCACCTTTGCAGGGATCGCAGCAAACAGCACCAGCAGGGCGAAGCGCGGTTCCGAGAAGGCGGCGCGTGCGCTGCGCCACAGGCCCATCGGTTTCTGTTCACTGCCGCCGCCGGCAACAAAGTTGCGCAAGACGAGCAGAGTGGTGAGCACGACCAGCACCATCGAGAATGTCAGGGTCACGCGGAAGCCGACCCGGTCTGCCAGCACCGCACCGATGGCGGTACCGCAGACCGCGCCGGTCATCACCGCTGCCGTGAAGCCGCCCAGACTGCGTGCCACGCGGCCCTTTGGTGCTTCCTGCGCCAGATGCACCTGACAGGCGATGGTGACGATGGCGTAGCCGGCGCCGCAGATGCCCCGTGCAATTGCGAAGGTTGTGAGATCCGTAGCCAGCGCTGCGCCTATATGGCCGAGCGCTGCCGGCACAAGCCCGATCAGCATCGCATCCCGCGGCCCGCGGCGTGCCACCACCGAGCCGCCAAAGGGCGTGAACAGCGCCACCGCCGCGACGAAGGCGACGATGGGTAGCGCCGCCCCAATGATGCCGCCCTGTCCGCCGGCCAGTTCCAGCGCATAGATCGGGTTGAAAGAGGTTGAGAGTTGTTCCGCGAAGACGAACAGGAATAGCGGCAGACGACCCGAAGCCGCCCCCGTGCCAAGCCCATCCTGCACAGCGGTGACGCCAAAGCGCAGCCGTTGGCAAACGCCATCCAGCACCGTGGCAGCGCGCGATGGAGCACCGGTTTGCGTCGCCATCCAGCGTAACCTGTCAAAGCGGTCATTCATGCGGCGCACCAGAACATTCAGGTGGCGCACGACCCGCCCGGCTTCCGAGACGATGTTGTCCTGCGCACGCAGGGTCCAGTCGCCTGCTGCCAGCCGCGCCTGCAGCCGCGAGACCAATTCGACTGGCGCGGAAACAGTGCGGAACAGCGAGAAGCGCAGGAACTCCGAAGTTGCCAGCAGCACCACCAGCAGCACGATCAGCACGTCCCAGCGCGTGTCGTTCAGCACGGTGTCGAGCCGCTCGCGGGAAATGCCGACATGCATCCAGCCGACGATGCGCCCGTCCTCCAGGATCGGCAGTGCGGCGTCGTAGCTGCCGCCAAGTTGGCGCATCACCGCCCCTCCCCGTTCGGGGGGCACGGTGCCCGCGGGAAGGCCGGAGAAGCTGGCCGCTCCGTCCCCGGCGCTGGCGATGCGCTGTCCCTCTGCATCGGCGAGCAGCACATAGGACAGGCCCTGCTGCGCGGTGAGCAAGCTGGCGAGATACTCATCCAGCCCCGACAAGCCGCGGAAGGGCACGCCGAGTTCGACGGCGCGTTGCAGGGTGCGCGCGCCGATGCCGCCCACGACCGAAGCCTCGCGCTCCAGCTCCGGGCGCAGTTCCACCTCGAAGCTGCGCAGTGCGCTGTGAGAGACAAAGGCGACGGCCATGGTCAGCAGCAGCACGGCCACAACGACGACACGGGCAATCAGGTGGCGTTCCGGCATCATGGTGCGGCGTTCTCCATGGGTTACGGCGCCGAAGCGGGCAATTGGGACGCGATGAGTTCAAGCTGCGCTTCCGCTTCGCCCAGCAGCACATCGGTATCGGCAATCGCGGCCTGCAAACCGGCGGTGAGCTCGAGGCGCGGCGCGCCTGGCTGCATCGCCCCTTCCATCGCCGCGAACCAGCGGCGCGTTTGCCGCGTGACCAGATGCAGGGCCAGCGCGCCGACGGGAACGCAAATGCCGACTGCAAGCATGATGGACTGAACCATCGCGAGCATCGATGCCCCCAGTCGTTCATCGACCGCCGTGCGTTCGTAGCGCAGCAGGATGGCGCCCTCAGGCACGCCATAGCCGTTGATGATCGGCGTGCCGATGCCGTAGTGCGGGCCGTCGCGGAAGCGCCAAGGTGCCGCCAGCCCCACCGTCGCCAGCTGCTCCTGTCGCAGCGAGCGTCCAATATTCTGTCGATCCGTATCGAACAGTACGAGGTTGCCGGCATCGGAAATGGTGAGGCCGGCGATCAGTTTCTCCGCCTCGCGCGAGCGTTCCAGCAGCGCCTGCGCACCCGGCACACCGCCCAGCTGCACGCCAAGCGCCAGGCTGTTTTCCACCGTGCTGCCCAGCTCGCCAGAAAAGATCTCAAGCACGCGCGCCTGCTGGTCCAGCAGGATCCGCTCGAACTTCAGGTAATTCAGCCCCGCCACCAGACCGCAGCCTAGCAACAGCATGGTCGCCAACAAGCCAGTCAGGCGGGTTGCGAAGGAGAGTTCCCTGCTCATGCCGCGCGCTCCTGCGGCGCGGCAGATTGGCAGAACACCGGCGCAAATGCGTCCCCCAGGACCTGCGCGTAATCCCGCGCGCTGGCGATCGGCACTGGCAGGGCCGCGAAATCCGCCGCAGTGGGGAAGCGGAAATAGGCGCCGCCCTCCTGCTGCGGCACGCTGGCCGGTTGTTCGCCGTGCGCCAGCGCAGTGGCGGCACCTACCGCGATGGCAAGGCCGCCGCGATACAACCCGGCAGTGTGCCACATCAGAGACCGCGAGGGCTCGAAGGGGATGTGCGCCATGCCAAGGATTGCGCCCGTGTCGATACCCTTGTCCACCATGTGGACGGTGCAGCCCAACTCACGCTCGCCCCGCAGCACCTGCCAGAAGGGCGCAAACAGGCCCCGATAACTGGGCAGAGCACCAGGATGGACATTGATGATGCCGAGCGGCACCGCATCGATCACGCGCTGGGGAAAGATCAGGCTAAAGCGCGCGGAGATGACGATGTCCGGCCGGGAATCCAGCAGAACTGAAGCGCCACCATCCGCTCGCATATCATACAAAGGCACCCATTCGTCAGGATGCGGCAGGCCCAGCGTCGGTGGCTCCATAGCTGCCAGCGTGTCGATGGCGACGTCACGTTCCAGCAGCTTCATCTGCCGCAGAGCAGGAACGTCATCCTCCGCCTGCCTGGTTTTGACGCTGCAGAAGAAGCGAAGATCCGCAAATCCAAGCTGGGAGGCCAAATGGCGTGCAGCGAGAAGGCCGTAGATGTCGCGCTTCACACAGATCGCGATCCTCACGAACGCATCTCTGAAGACAGTGCATATGCACGAAACCCGCAGCCTAATGATGGTTGCCTAATCACCAAACTTCGACCTCAAATATTCGACAATAATGAGGCTAACACATTATGAGTATTCTGCAAGACAAAGAGTAATTATAGTCCGGTTTTCTCAATGATTTCTCTAAACGCAGCAGACACGAACTGGCTGAGGCAAAGACGCGGTAACGGTGTGACGTTCACGTGCCCCCATCCCCGTTGACCGGCGATCTCGGCGGGGGGGAGGCCGCCCAGTTTCGAATGCGGCCGGATGGTATTGTAGTCCTGCCGCCAGCTTCTTGCCACGGATCGCCGCGATCTTGTCGTGTTCACGCGCCACCCTGGCGCCCGACAGCGACGTATCAGGCACCAGCGCCAGGCATTCGCGCGTGAAATCATCCACCACGCACAGAATGCGGAAACGCCGACCACAGCCAAATGTCCAGCGTCAGCGCCTATGGGACCATACTGTTGAATTGAATAATGGAGAATTTCTGGCTCATCGTAACCCCAAGGGGAGTGAAGATGACCAGTCACCAACTCTAAAAAGCTGCGCGTATCTGACTGGGCCTTTCTGACAACCTCAGATGCCGGGGAGCATTTTTCAGCCCCCACCACCCCTACCCCCTCGCCGCCGGGTCCCATCCGACTGACGGCCCGACCGCGCGCCGACCTGCCCCGTCTTCAATCCGGGAATTCGCCACTACATCGCTGACAGGCCATTGGCCCGGTGCTGTCGGCAGGCATCCGGGACCGAGCGTTCGGCCTTCACCTATCGGCGGTGTCGCTTTGGCTGTGGCCTCTTGGTGGACGTTTGGGCAAGTCGGGCTTTCTCGCGGCCGCCAAAGATCGGAGCCGGCGCCAAGCTACATCCGTCTATCGGGTTCCAACCCAAACTAGCCGAGCGATGGCGGTTGGCATGGGAGTAGGGAATGCCCTCCCGCTAGAAAGCAAAGCAAATCCAGAAGCTTAAGGGGATATAGTGGCGTCCCGTACGGGATTCGAACCCGTGCTGCCAACGTGAAAGGCTGGTGTCCTAGGCCTCTAGACGAACGGGACAAGGCCGGAAGGCGCGCTCAATAGCCCCAGTTGCGCGCCGCGCCTAGCCCCCCTGGGGCATTTATCGTCCTGGCTTGCCAGAAAATGGCCTTCCGGCTTGTGTGGGGCTTAACCAAAACTCTGGCGCTCATCATGTCTGACACTTCCTGCCGGCTCTATCTCATCACGCCTCAGCGGCTTGATCCCCTTGGTTTTCGCGATTCCTTGGCTGCTGCGCTTGATGCCGGCGATGTCGCCTGCCTGCAATTGCGCCTGAAGGATGCGACAGAAGACGAAATTGCGCGTGCCACGGATGCTCTCATGCCCATCGCGGCAGCGCGGGGTGTGGCGTTTCTGCTGAATGATAATGCAGCCCTTGCGGCAAAGCTCGGCTGCGATGGCGCGCATCTTGGCCAAGGGGATGGCAACCACGCCGAAGGGCGCCGGCTGCTCGAAGGGCGTATCCTTGGCATCACCTGTCACGCCTCACGCCATCTTGCGATGGAAGCGGGCGAAATCGGCGCAGATTACGTCGCCTTTGGTGCGTTCTTTCCGACCGACACCAAGGAGACCGCCCACCGCGCTGCGCCCGATATCCTGGCCTGGTGGCAGGAGATGTTCGAAATTCCATCGGTTGCGATTGGCGGCATCACCGCGGCCAATTGCGCGCCGCTGGTTCAGGCGGGCGCCGATTTCCTGGCCGTGGTCGGCGCGGTTTGGAACCACCCTGAAGGGCCGGCGCAAGGCGTGCGTGCCATGAATGCCGCGATAGCCTCTGCCAGCCGCGCCCAAGGCTGAACGGTTATTCAAGCCGAAGGGTTCACCCCTCGGCTTTCGCCACCACCACCATGGCGGGCTTCAGCAGCCGGCCATTCAGCGTCCAAGCCGAAGTCCAGCCATGCAGCACCGTGCCCGGCGCCACACCTTCCGGCGCTGGCTGTTCTGCCATGGCCTGGTGCTTTTCCGGGTCAAAGGGCTGGCCCTTGGGGTCGTGGCGCTGCACGCCATTCCGTTCAAGAATGCCCTGGAAGGACCGCTCCACCCCCTCAAAACCGGCGCGGAGCTTGGTCAGCAGATCGGGCTCATCCTCGGCAGCCGGCGGCAGGGCTTCAATGCCGCGGCGCAGGTTTTCCGCTGCTTCCACCACATCGCTTGCGAATTTCTGCGTGGCATAGGCGCGCGCATCGGCCACTTCGCGCTGGGTGCGGGCGCGCAGATTATGCATCTCGGCTTCTGAGCGGAGCCATTTGTCGCGCAAAGCCTCCATCTCCTGCGCCAGCATCACAAGGCGGTCCTCGGCGGTCATCGCCGGGGCTTCGGGGGTGGGTTCTTGCGCCGCCGGTTCGGGGGCGTTGGGGTCGTTCGTATCGTTCATCATGGTGTCGCGTGGTTACTCGCGGAAGGGTTCGGCACGCTGGCCGGGAAGGCCCTATCACCTAGGCGCCCTCGGGCCCGAGAACAAGCGCCCTTCCGCTTCGCCGCGGCGGCGCCTACACCACCGCCATGTTGCGTTCCGTGCTCACCATCGGAAGCTGGACCATGGCGAGCCGTATTCTCGGCTTTGCCCGGGACATGCTGATCGCCTCCCGCCTTGGGGCGGGGCCGGTCGCGGATGCGTTTTTCGTGGCGCTGAAACTGCCCAATCTGTTCCGGCGCCTGTTTGGCGAGGGCGCCTTCAATGCGGCCTTTGTGCCCGCCTTTGCCGGCGTATTGGCCACCGAAGGCCGCGCCGCCGCGCGCGACATGGCGGAACGCATGGGCACGCTGATGATGCTGTGGCTTTCGCTGCTGACGCTGATTGCGCTGATCTTCATGCCGCAGGTGATTGGCGTGCTGGCGCCGGGCTTTGCCTCCACGCCGGAGAAATTTGCGCTGGCCGTTGAACTGACGCGCATCACATTTTTCTACATGCCGTTGATCTGCCTGACCGCGCTGATTTCCGGCGTGCTGAACAGCCTTGATCGCTTCGCCGCCGCCGCCGCCGCGCCGGTATTCTTCAACCTGCTGTTGATGGCGGCGCTGGTGGGCCTCACGCCCTATTTGCCGACCCCTGGCCATGCCCTGGCCTGGGGGGTTTTTGCCGCCGGCGTGGTGCAGCTTGCTATGGTTTGGGTTGCGGCGCGGCAGGCGGGCATGGCGCTCAGGCTCTATCGGCGCCCGGCGCTCACACCACCCATTCGGCAGGTGCTGCGCCGCATGGTGCCCGGCGTGCTTGGCGCTGGCGTCACGCAGATCAACCTTGCGGTGGATGTGATCATCGCGTCTTTCCTGATGAGTGGGTCCGTTTCCTACCTCTATTACGCTGATCGTGTGGCGCAGCTGCCGCTCGGCGTGATTGGCGCGGCGCTGGGGACGGCGCTTTTGCCTTTGCTCGCGCGGCATTTGCGCCTGGGGGAGAAGCTTGCGGCGCATCGCGCGCTTAATCGCGGCATTGAATTGGCGGTGCTGCTGACGCTGCCATGTGCGGCGGGACTGGCGGTGGCGGCGGGGCCGATCATCGGTGCGCTGTTCCAGCGCGGCGCCTTTGATGCGGTGGCTAGTAGCGCCTCAGCTTCCGCGCTGGTGGCCTATGCTGTCGGGCTGCCGGCCTTTGTGCTGGTGAAGGTTTTTGCGCCGGCGTTTTTCGCGCGCGGCGATACTTCGGCCCCGGTGCGCATTGGCATTGCCTCGGTTGCGGTCAATCTCGCGCTGAACCTCGCTTTCATGAATGTGCTGGGGCATGTCGGCGTTGCCTTGGCGACCAGTATCGCGGCCTGGGTGAATGCCGGGTTGCTGGCCTGGCTGCTGATGCGCCGGGGCCACATGGTGCTGGACCGGCGCTGCCGGCGCGTGCTGCCGCGCCTAGTGCTGGCGAGTGCCATGATGGCGGTGGCGGTGTTCTCCCTCGGCTTGGTCCTGCCGGGGCTCGGCCATGTGGTGCGCGCGGGCCTCATGATCTTGGTCGGCATGGCGGCCTTTACGCTTGCCGGCATGGCGCTTGGCGCCTTTCATCCGCGCGATGTGCTCCGCCAGTTGCGCCGCCGCGCCCCCCGTGGCGCAAGCACTGGCAATCCTGCATGATGCCCGCAGCTATTGGGGGATAGGCGCATGGATGCGGCACGGCGGCAGGTGGTTCTGATCAATGCCGCGCATAGTTTCACCCATTACAGCCTGCTGATCCTGGCGACCGCCGTGCTCGCCATGGTGCAGCAGGATGCGGGGATTTTCGGGGCGGATTACGGGCCCATCCTCGCACTCGGCACCACCATGTTCGTGATTTACGGCATTTGCGCCTTGCCCATGGGCTGGCTTGCGGATCGCTTCGGGCGGCGCTTTTTGATGGTGGCCTTCTTCATGGGCTCTGGCGCCTTCATGGTGGCGGCGGGCTTTGCGCCATCACCCATGATCCTTGCTATCACGCTTGGCGCCATGGGGGCTTTTGTCGCGATTTATCACCCGATCGGCACCGCGATCCTGGTGGAAGCCGCCGGCGACAAAGTGGGCCGCGCCATGGGGATCAATGGCGTTTTCGGCAATCTGGGCGTGGCAACTGCGCCCGTGCTGACTGCCTTCATCGCCGCCGATGCCGGCTGGCGCTGGGCCTTCATTATCCCTGGCATCGCCTGCATCATTGCCGGGTTTTTCTACTGGCGCGAACCGCCCTTTGATTCGGCGCGCATCCAAGCCAGCGGCAAGCCCTTCCCTGAGATCCCGCCCGCCTTGGTGCGCCGCGCGGTGATTATTCTGCTGGCCATCGCAACCGTCTCTGGCCTTGTGTTCAACGCCTATACGCTGCTGATCCCAAAGCTGATGCAAGAACGCCTGGCCGGCAGCCCGGAATTGCTGCCGATTGTGGGCCTGCTCTCCTTCCTGGCGACTATTTGCGGCGGTGTCGCGCAATTCAGCGTGGGACGGATGATTGACCGGCACACACTCAAAACCGTTTTCATGCCGCTGGCGATTCTTGTGGTGCCTGGGTTATTCGCGCTGGCCTTTCTGGATGGCTGGGTGGTGCTGCCAGTGGCGGGGCTGGTTGCGGCCTGCATCTTCGGCCAGGTCACGGTGAATGAGACAATGACAGCGCGTTATGTCGCCCCCGCCTTGCGCGCGAAGCTTTATTCCATTCGCTTTACGGTGGGCTTTCTGGGTGCGGCAATTGCCTCACCGCTCATTGCCTTTTTGCATGAAGCGACGGGTTCACTCGCGCTTTCCATGCTGGTGCTGGGCGCGGTTGCCTGCGTGACACTCGCCTGCGCTATGCTGTTTCCGAACCGCAAGGAAGAATTGCAGCCGGAGTTATGGAGTAAAGCCGGATAAACTCACGCCGGCTTCAGCAACACATGGCGCTTCTTGCCAATGGAAAGCTTGATGACGCCGTCTCGAAGGTCTGCAGCATCCAGCACGCGATCAATCGCGGTAACGGCTTCATTATTGGCGTAAATCCCGCCATTGGCGATGAGGCGCCGCGCCTCACCTTTGCTTGGCACCAGCTTATGTTCCACCAGCACGTCAACAATGCTGACGGGCAGCGCTGACACCACCGTCGGCAGGCTTGCCGCATTCAGCCCTTCTTCAAAGGCTTTGCGCGCTGTCTCGGCGGCAGCTTCCGCCGCGGCGCGGCCATGCAGCAAAGCGCAGGCTTCGGTGGCAAGGGCCTTCTTCGCCTCATTCACCTCAGCGCCTTGCAGCGCGGCGTAGCGGGCGATTTCAGTCATGGGCAATTCGGTGAACAGCCCCATGAAGCGCGCCACATCGGCATCTTCCGTATTGCGCCAGAATTGCCAGTAATCATAAGGCGAAACGCGATCGGCATTGAGCCACACGGCGCCCTTCGCCGTCTTGCCCATCTTCGCCCCGGATGCGGTGGTGATCAGCGGTGTCGTCAGGCCAAAGGCTTCCGCCTGATCCATGCGCCGGATCAGATCGGTCCCCATGACAATATTGCCCCATTGATCGGACCCGCCCATTTGCAGCACCACACCATGGCGACGGCGCAATTCCAGGAAGTCATAGGCCTGAAGCAGCATGTAGTTGAATTCAAGGAAGGTCAGCGGCTGATCGCGTTCCAGCCTTTGCTTCACGCTTTCCATCGTCAGCATGCGATTGACGCTGAAATGCCGCCCGACATCACGCAGGAAGGGAATGTACAGCAGCTTGTCCAGCCATTCCGCGTTATCGAGCATGATGGCATCCGTCGGGCCATCACCAAAACTCAGGAAGGCATCGAAAACCTTGCGGATGCCGGCCTTATTGGTTTCGATCTGCGCATCCGAAAGCAAGGGCCGCGCTTCATCCCGGAAGGAAGGATCGCCCACCTTTGTCGTGCCGCCGCCCATCAGCACCACGGGGCGATTGCCGGTGCGCTGCATCAGCCGCAGCAGCATGATCTGCACCAGGGACCCGACATGCAGGCTATCGGCAGTCGCATCAAAGCCGATATAGCCGGCGAGCGGGCCCGCCTGCAGCCGCGCCAGAAAGGCGCCTTCTTCGGTGGTTTGGTGAATATAGCCGCGTTCCCGCGCCACATGCAGGAAATCGCTTCGCGCGCTGTTCATGATGCTATCCGGTTTCTCAAAACTCAACGCTGCCGGGGGCTTCCACCGACAGGCGGGCGGGGGTAGCACGTCCCCATCATGCTGAGAACCATCGGCCTTATGAGTGGCACGTCATTGGATGGCGTGGATGCAGCCTATCTGGAAACAGATGGGGAGGCGATTGCGCGCTTCGGCCCGCGCCAGACCCTGCCCTATGACCCCGCCTTGCGCCGCGCACTGCGGTCCCTGTTGGACCGCGCCGAGAGCCTGACGCCCGATGATCCCGCCTTGCTGGACGCGACACGCCGCCTGACCGAACGCCATGCGGAGGCGGTGGAGGCCATTGGCCTGCCGGCAGATTTGGTCGGATTCCATGGCCAGACCATCCTGCATCGCCCGGCGGCGCCGGGGCGCAGCGGCGCCCCCTTCACCTGGCAGATCGGCGATGCGGCCATGCTGGCGCGCCGCACGGGCATGAGTGTGGCTTATGATTTCCGCAGCGCCGATGTCGCTGCCGGCGGGCAGGGCGCGCCCCTGGTGCCGGTTTTCCATCGCGCGCTCGCCGCGCCCTTGCCGAAGCCACTCGCCATCCTGAACCTGGGCGGCGTTGGCAACGTGACGTGGCTTGGGCCGGATGGGGAGATGCTGGCCTTTGATACCGGGCCGGCCAATGGGCCTTTGGATGATTGGGCGCGCCAGCATACCGGTAAGGATTATGATGCCGCGGGCAAGCTGGCTTTGGCGGGCCAGGCGGATGGCGCGGTGCTGGGGCGGTTGATGGCGCATCCTTATTTGGCTGCGCCACCGCCGAAATCGCTCGATAGGCTGGATTTTGACCGTGCCTTGCGTGAGGCCGGGGCGGGCAGCCTTTCCGCCGCCGATGGCGCGGCGACCTTGGTCGCTTTCTGCGCCGTGTGCGTTGCCGCCGCCGCACGGCATTTCCCGGAACCGCCGCTGCAATGGCTGGTGGCGGGCGGTGGGCGGCGCAATCCAGCGCTGATGAAGGCGCTTGGTGGCGCCTTGGAAGAACCTGTCCGGCCGGTGGAGGTCGCGGGTTGGGATGGCGATGCGCTGGAAGCCCAGGCTTTCGGCGTTTTGGCCGCCCGCGTGGCGCGCGGCCTGCCACTGAGCTTCCCCGGCACCACCGGGGCGCCGCGGCCGTTGACTGGCGGGCGGATTATCGGCGCGCTGTTGTAGCTTTCGGTCGTGGTCTTGCCGCGCCAGCCGCGCGCATTACCTGGGGTGCATGACCCCCGCTCAAGTTACCGTTTGGTTCGATGGCGCTTGCCCGCTTTGTCTGCGCGAAATTGCGCTGATGCGCCGGCTGGATCGGCGGGGCGCGATTGACTTTATTGATATCGGCGCTGAGGGGGCGGCTTGCCCGATTGATCCCGCGCTGCTGCTGGCGCGCTTTCATGCGCGCGAAGCTGAGGGGGCTTTGCTGCATGGCGCGGCGGCCTTCGCTGCCATGTGGCGCGCCATTCCAGTGCTTCGCCCGCTTGGCCAGGCCGCGCGCTTCCCGCCCTTATTGTGGTTGCTGGAACGCGCCTATCGCGGCTTTCTGCGCATCCGCCCTCGCTTGCAGGCTTGGGCGGGCGCGCGGGCTTAACCTCGACCCTTTTTGTTCCATCTGGCCTTTAGGGCGCCGTGCCGAAAATCCGATGCAGCGCGCGGTCCCCAACCCGGATATTCAGGCGTTCCGCCGTGCCGGCGGCCAATTCCAGCGTGGCGCGCACCGGGCCATTGCTGGAAACAGTCGCCAGCGAATGGGGCACGGTGCGCTCCGCAATCCGATGCAGCCGCCCATCAGCGGCGATGAACACCATATCCAGCGATGTGATGGTATTGCGCATCCACATGGAGCTTTCGCGTGGGGCGCCCCAATCGAACAACATCCCCTCATCTGGCTTTACTTCCGGGCGGAACATCAGGCCGATCATCTGCTGTTCCGGCTGCACGGCCATTTCCACGGTGAAGGCAAGGCGCCTGCCATCGCGGGTTTCAAACACCAAGGGCTCGGTCGGCAAACGGGGCTGAGGCCGATCCACACCCGGTTGCGCCAGGGCAGCCCAGGGGGCGACTAGTGGCAGCAGGGCGCCAAGCGCCAGCAGGGAACGTCTTTGCATGAAAGCCTTCACGACACGTCGAAGCATTTTCAAGCCAAGTGGAATCACTTGGCGACTCGGAGAATACGACCAGAAATTAGTTTAGAGCATATCTGCCGCGCGCAAGCGTGGCGGAAATGCTCTATCGGGAAGAGCCTCAAGCGCGGCTGCCGCCGCACGGCGGACTATGGCGCGCACCACGCCGGGGCGTGGCGCATCAGCAAGTGTGGTGAACCAATGGTCGGGCGGGTTGCGTCCAGCGGCGCGGTGGTAGCTTAAGCCCCGCAGCACCGCCTCCGCCGCTTCGGGCAGGCGTTCGGGCAGGGCGTTGCCATTCAGCGCGCCCCAAACCCCGGCCCAGCAGCGCGCCACGCTCCAGGGATTATAGCCGCCGCCGCCCAGCACGATCAGCCGCGGCGCGAGGCCCATCAGCGCGGCCACTACCGCGCGATGGGCATTATTGGAAAGCGCAAGGCGCGAAAGCGGGTCTTCTTCAAGCGCATCGGCACCGCATTGCAGCATGATGGCGGCGGGCCTGAGGCGCCGTGCGATGGGCAGGATAGCTTCGTGCAGCACCCAGGCCATTTCACTGTCATTGAAGCCGGCAGGCACCGGGATATTCGCCGCCTGGCCCCCCGCCTTATCGCCAAGCGCCCCAGTGAAGGGCCAGCGCCCGCCTTCATGCACGGAAAGCGTGAAGACATGCGGGTCATCATGAAAGGCATCTTGCACGCCATCGCCGTGATGGGCGTCAATATCCACATACAGTAGCGGTGACAGCCCCTGATCGCGCCAGGCCAATAACCCCAGCACCGCGTCATTCACATAACAAAAGCCAGAAGCACGATCCGCCCGACCATGATGCGTGCCGCCACCTGGCACATGCACAACCCCGCCCGAGGCGGTCAGCCTTGCCGCCAGCAGCACACCCCCCGCGCTGGTGGCGGGACGGCGAAATACTTCGCGGTAGACTGGGTTGCCATCGGCGCCGATGCGAAAGCGTTCGCGATCTTCGGCGCTGACGCTTTGTGTTTCTTCGGCGCGCATCAGGGCGGCGATATAGTCGGCGTGATGAAAGCGTTGCAGTTCGGCCGGTGAGGCGCGCGGGCTTTCGATGTATTGATCAGGCCCCACCCAACCCAGCGCGCGGATCAGGTCAAGTGTCGTGGAAACCCGCGGTATCGCCAGCGGGTGCTTCGGCCCATAGGTGGAGCCGCGATAGATTTCCGAACCGATCAGCAAAGGCCGCATGGATCACTGCAATGGCCGACTGATCCGCCCCTGACAAGCCTTACCCCCCCCAAAGAAAAAGGCCGCCGTCCCACCCGGGTCCAGCGGCCTTCAACGGACTGTCGGAAGCCTATTTCAGGATGATTTCGACGCGGCGATTCTGCGGTTCACGCACACCATCGGCAGTCGGCACAAGGTTGTTTTCCTCGCCCAAGCCGTTTGTGAAGATTTCATTGCGGGGTACGCCACGGCGCATGAGTTCCGCCGCCACCGCATTGGCACGGCGGACCGAAAGCTGCCTGTTGTAGTCGGCTGCACCAGAGCGATCCGTGTACCCGTTAACTTCAATACGCGTGACCCCCGATCCGCGGGAAGAAGCCGCGTCGCCGATGATCTGACGCGCTCGGTCAGTCAGGTCCGCCTTGCTCCAGTCGAAGAAGACCATGAAGGTACGGGCAGCGGCAACCGGGGCGGCCGCCACAACTGCCGGAGCGGCGCCGAAAGAATAGCGCAAGCCAATCAGCCCGCTATGGCCGTAATTTCCGATCGCAATCGCTTTGGAACTTGTCGTTCCCGTGGTTGTGGTCGTGACTTTTGCCTTCAGTTCCGGATTGCCAAAATCATTGTAATAGCGATACTCCGCCGTTAAGGAGAGGCCGGGCACGGAAGTAATCGGGAACGAGACGCCGACGATTGCCTGATAACCCACAACACCATCCTGATCATCGATCACCTGGCGTGAATCACCGACCGTCGCAGACACGTCATTCCAGCTCCACAACATATAGCCCAGGCCAAGGCCGACATAAGGGACCACCGCCGTCGTATTGATGCCGATGGAGCGAAGATCAATATCATAGAGAATGTTGCCCATGACCCCATAGCCAGTCATGTTCCCGTTGGCGGGCACCGAGCGATGGAAGGCAATTGCCGAGGACCCGGTATTGTATTGAAGCTGGCCTTCAATTTCGGCGCGAATGCCGTTGCCGAAACCATACCCTAAACTGAGGACCCCTATGGTTCCAATTTCCCATTTACGCTCCAAGTCATGCCGTGGTGAGGAGAGCGTGGAATCGCTATTGGGCGCCAGCGCGCCTTTCGTGAGGCCACTGATCGTCGCCCCCGCACCACCGCCAACATAGAAGCCCTGCGACTGCTGTGCGGAAGCGCTGCCCACCAAAGAGCCTATCGCCACGGCTGCAGCGGCTAGACGAATCGAAACCATCGAATAATCTCCTTGCCTGAGAGGCCCCCCTTTGCCGATACCGCTTGGCGATTGAGCAAAGAAACATGAGCTTCAATCAACATTGTTCCTTTCGAAGCAGCAGAAAGATTTGATGTTTCCATCATACCAGTTAACTGCTTCGATTAGGTAACGTTAACGTGATTCCCACGATAGGGCAATGTTATCTAGCGTCAGACAATTGAAAAAATCATGGTATATTCTTGTTTTGTTCTTGTCTGGCACATGCTCTCGGCAAGCTCATCAACCAAGAGGCCCCTCGGTCCAGCGAAGGGCCCAAGCGGACTGGCCGAGTATCAATCCCAACCCACCGCGCCCGGCATTTCCTTGACCGGCTTAGCTGCCCTCAGCTTCGCCAAATCCGGCACCGGGCGGCAGCGCAGCGGATCGCCGGCAAAGGCTTCCTCAATCGCCGCCGCGACGCCGAGCACCAGCCGGTCCCCGCCGCGCGGCCCGACCACCTGCAAGCCGAAGGGCATGCCGTTGCGGTCCAGCCCCATCGGGATCGAAATCGCCGGGTGGCCGCACAGCGTCGGGTAATAAGCCAACGCCAGCCAGTGGAAGTAGGTCCGCGTCGGCTTGCCATCGATCTCGGCGGGAAACAGCTCCTTCCATGGCCGTGGCGAAACAGTGATGGCCGGCGTGATCAGCACATCATGCGCGGCGAAAAACCCCTGCCAGGCGCGGTACATCTTGGTCTGCGCGGCTGCCGCGCGGGCGTAGTCGTCCAGGCTATAGCGCAGCCCTTCTTCCACATTGGCGCGCACATTGGGCCCGACATCCTGCGGGCGGGTGCGGCATTTCTCTAGGTGGGAGGTCAGGAAGCCCGCGGCGCGCAGCACCTCAAACGCCTCATCACCGCCAGTGCAATCGGGGTGTGCGGCTTCGGCTGCGCCAAACATCGGCGCGATGGCGCCGGCGCGGTCGGCGAAGATGTCGCGAATATGGTTTTCGGTCGGCGCCATGCCGAAATCCGGGCTGACGGCCAAGCGCAGGCTGGCCAAATCATAGCGCGGCACCGGGAAGTAAAGGCTCGGTTCTTCCCGCACATAGCCATCATGCAAGGTGTAGGCGAGCGGATCGCGCCCATCATCGGATGCCATGGCCGATAGCAACAGGCACACATCCGGCACATTGCGCGCCATGGGGCCGAGCACTGGCAGGCCAGACCAGCCATGCGCCCGCTTTTCGGAAGGCACCAGACCGGGTGATGGGCGGTAGCCCACAATGCCATTGAAGGCGGCTGGGTTACGCAAGGAACCGCCCGTGTCGGAACCCGAGCAGATCGGGAACATATTCGTAGCCAGCGCCACGCCCGAACCACCCGAAGACCCTGCCGCGGATTTCATCGGATCAAAGGGATTGCCGGTTACGCCATAGACGGCGTTGCGGGTATTCGCCCCCGCGCCGAATTCCGGCGTATTGGTCTTGCCCGTGATGATCGCGCCATTCGTGCGCAGATTGGCGACCATGCCGCAATCCGCATCGGGAATGAAATCGCGGAAGATTGGGCTGCCATAGGTGGTGCGCAGCCCCTCGGTTTCTTCCAGATCCTTGATGCCGATTGGCAGGCCATGCAGCGGGCCCAATTCATCACCGCGCATCACGGCGGCTTCGGCTTCCTTCGCCGCCGCGCGGGCGCGGTCCTCGTCCAAGGCCACCACGGCGTTCACTGCATGGTTCACCTCACCAATGCGCGTGAGGCAGCTTTCCAGCAATTCAACGGGGGAAAGCTTGCGCTGCCCGATCAGGCGGCGCGCTTCAACGGCGGTCAGGTCACAGGGTTCGGTCATCGGCGTTTCCTTAGATTTTTTTTGAAATTGCGCGGCTAATCAGTAACCCATCGCGCAGCCATCCTTGCGCGGGTCAGACCCACCCACCAGGCAGCCCTTTTCATGGTCAATGAAAATCGCCTGACCACCGCCATGGGGCTTGTCGATGCCTTCACACACATGACCAAGGCGATTCAGCTGATCAATGACGGCACCACTAAAGCCGCGTTCCACCTGCACCTTGCCATCCTGCGGCATCAGGCGCGGCAGATCAATCGCTTCCTGCACATCCAGACCGAATTCGAAATGATTGGTCAGGAAGTAGCTATGCCCGGTCGGCTGATAGCGCCCGCCCATGACGCCATAGGGCATGATGGCGCGGCCATTTTTCATCACCATGCCGGGGATGATGGTATGCAGCGGGCGCTTATTGGGCGCGATGCAATTCGGGTGGCCTTCCTGCAAGCGGAAGCCGAAACCGCGATTTTGCAGCATGACACCGGATTTTTCCGCAAGGATGCCTGAACCAAAGCTCTCGAACAGCGAATTGATGAAGGAACAGGCATTGCCATCCTTATCCACCACGCAAAGATAAACCGTGTCCTTGTGCTTGTTCAGATCGCTTTCACCAGGCGCGGGCAATTCCGGCAGCGCCGCATCATCGCGGATCAAGCCGGCCAGGCGCTTCAGGTAATCGGCATTCAGCAGCTTTTCGACCGGCACATTCACCTGCGCGGGATCGGCCAGGAAAGCATCGCGATCCCGATAGGCCATGCGCGCGGCTTCGATATGCCGGTGCAAGCGCGTGGCGGAAAGCGGTCCGCCTTCCGGTGTGGGCAGATTACCCAGCGTGCCCAGAATTTGCAGCGCATGCAGGCCAGATCCATTGGGCGGGCATTGATA
>CAMCEP010000007.1 GCA_945873675.1 Asaia bogorensis | reverse complement strand
GCCAGATCAGTTTCAGCCTTTGGTGCCAAAAACAGGCTAGGGCCAAGCCCCCACCGCAGAATGAGCGGAGATTGGCTCACAAAAAAAACGCAATGGGATTGAGCTCGCTCTCAGTCTTCGGACGATCAAGCCACCCCATGCTGACCGGTACGTCATAAAGCCTGCCCGGCGCATGCCGCGCCCAGAAATGCCGGAGGCCAGGCACCACGACCCGCGCGACCGGGAAGCCGATATCGGGCCGTGTATGATCTAGAGCGATCATCTCCAAGCCTTTGGCGCGCAGTTTTTCGATGGAGATCAGCAGGTCATCACGCACGTCACGCGTGGCTTCATTCGTAAAATCCGCCGCCACGCGTCGCGGGCCATCTGCCGGCCGCAGATAGGGTTGATTTTGAATTGTGGCTTCGCGCAGCCAGCGCGCGTGGTGGATGTCGAAACCTTCCAGGGATGCCGGGTCCTTATCGCCAAATTCATCAATCACCCCCTGATTGAGTTCGGCCAATGCACGTGAAATGGCCAAGCGCGCTTCGAGGTGACAACCAAGGCCCAAATGAATACCCCCGCCGTCAATCCGGCGCCACGAGATCGCCATCACTGTTGGAACGTCCAGGTCACTGGTGATGTCCAGCACCACCAGTTCTCTCCCAGCTTGGTTGAAGCTGTTCTTCATACTGGCGAAAAAAGGATCATCAAAACTATCGAGATCCACGCCTGGTCGCGTCACACGATTGTACCACCATAGAGCGCAAGCATCGCGTTCGACCAATTCAAAGAAGCCCTGTTGGATAGCCTCCTCCAACGTATTGCCCGCGGCACAGCCATTGGAGTCAGCCTTGCAGAAATCATGATTTCGATCGCTGGTGTACCCGAAATAACAAAAATCGGCTGGGAGCCAGACTTCCCGGCCATGCGTCAATGACCACGCTGGCGACCAATCAATCGCACGCGATGGATCGAATTGTTCGGGGACCCAATTAAACCCCCAGCTATTAATTTCGTTTGTTAGATTTCTATTTTCATATTGCGTGGTGCTAAACAGCAATAAATCCTGCGGAGCAATAGCGGTCTTGCCGAGTTGATCGAACCGAGAACGGAGAAGTGGATGATGTCCCTGATGATGACAACTGTAGCGTTCGATGGCCTCGGCCAAGCAGCTTACCCGCGCTTGCAGGTCGCCCGCGCCTTTACCCGCGGCCGCGCCAGGGCGACCCAGAACGCGGTTCGCGCGATGGTTTGATGCTGATCTGTCTGATATTTGCGTACAGACATACACATGCATGCCCGTCCTGTTCGGGACCTTCTCAATCGCCGGCACAACGCCAGCGATTGGGCCGACGAACTGTTCGAGACGGGCCAAACTTTCCTGCGGCGCGCAGGTTCTGTGCCCACCGTCGAGGGTGAAACGCTTGGGGGCCGGCGCCAGTTTTATCGCGGCACTGCGGTTGGGGATGTTTGCGGCTGTGGCGATAGAAATGGGATGTCGGGTGGTTTCCAGCGACCATGGATCGAGTGAAACAAGCCCCTTTTTCAGGAAGGCTGGAGCTTGGTCTGAGACAATGGCTAGAGCGGCCGATGCAATCCACGCCGCAGCAAGATCAAAAGTAACAGGCAAGCCTTGAGGTGGTATTAATGGAAATTCAGCCCCGCTGGCACGGACCGCTACGTCTGCTGGTCTATTGGCCGTTAAACGACGAATAAGAAGCGGGAAGAGCGCGGACGTCTCCTGATCGAGCAGTGGACCAATCCAAATCGATGCGCCGGCCAAGCGCACAGGCAGTATTGTGCGGCCAGCAGCAATGCCAGCTTCAACAGCCTGAATGAAACGCTCATCCAGATAATCACTGGCTGCGATCACCGTTAGCGGGAAAACCGCAGGCGGGCCCTTCACCTGCTCAGCTTGCATGGCTATTCGCAAAGCCAGGAAGGCTGGCGGATGCGCGCCTCCATCTACCAGAGAGGTGGAATGGGACAGCGACGCCAATACATCATACGCCACATTATGGCTGGACCACCAGGCAGCGGCGGTCAATTCAGTATTGTTAGCATCGCCCGAAATCACATAATTTTTTGATTGAAGCTCTTCCAGCGCATAATAGATCAATGCTGGGCTAAAGCGACCCGAGAGTAGAGCAGCGATCGAATCATTGCTTCTCGTGCCATCCAATAGTGGAATTATGGCTGCATAAATTTTGCCTCGCAATGCAAATCTGACACCTTCACTCAACAAGGCCACTTCATCGGGCGAAACAACATGACCTTGGATATCAGGCTTCAAACGCAACGAGGTCGTCAAAAGAATTCATCCTTTCAACCCAAAATTAGCAGGAAAGCGGTCAGTGATCATTGCTAGGGTTCAATTGGAGAACGAACAACCAATCAAATTATAGATAGCCCCGCTGGCGCCGTATCGAGGGCAACAGTAGACGCGCCCTCGGTTGGCTGGAGTGCCGATACCAGATGGAACTGCTTGTCGGTGTTCTCCAGCACGGTCACCGCCATGCCAGCAGGCATATCGATAACTTCAGCCTTCAAAGCGGCAGCAGGGTTGGCGATCAGCTCCGCCTTGAAGGCAGGGTCACGCCATGCCTTGGCGATGATTTTGCCGGATGTGGTGTCGTGCTCAGACATGGGGCAGACCTTTTATAACGGAATAATCAGGACACTTTTTAAAAACCTTTCCCCCAGCTACCGCGTCGAGGTCTTCATCGGCTAGCTCATCGCTGGCCTTGGCGGTGGCAGTCGCGTCGGCCCTGGTTTGGCCGAACCACGTCGCTTCCTGCTGGGATTCAGCTGCGGGGAGTTTGTCTTGGTTCTCGTGTCTGTCAGGCCTGAACTGGCTTTACTTGCGGTACCCGGGCCGAGCGAAGTTACCCAGATTACCTCTATACCGCCCCCCTGACACCGCCTTGAGGTCATCCTCGGAGAGCTCATCGCTGGCTTTGGCAGTGCCGGTAGCCTCGGCCTTGGTGTCGGTAGCCTTTGCCACATCCTGTTGGGCTTCGTCGCTTCCGTCGGGGACGGTGGCTTCGGTCTGATTTTTATCGGTCATCTTTTTTTATGTCCCCTGCCACTCGGTTCCATCATAGTAGGTTTTCTTATTATAGCCCCCAGCCACCGCATCGAGCGCTTCATCAGGAAGCTCATCAGTGGGTTCAGGCGGTAGCACCAGATGGAACTGCTTGTCGGTGTTCTCCAGCACGGTCACCGCCATGCCAGCAGGCACATGGATACCTTCAGCCTTCAGAGCCGCAGCAGGGTTGGTGATCAGTGCTGCCTTGAAGGCAGGGTCACGCCACGCTCTGGCGATGATCTTTTCTAGCCCCGCAGCGGCAGCAGCTTGCTTGGCGTCAGCCATGACTTCTACCTCCTAGTTATTGAATAGCCCGCGTCAGTTCCGAACTATTCGCTCTGCGATAAGCTGCGGTATCTGCCGTGTATTGGCAAGAATTTTGTTTGGGAATTATGCCGTATTGAGTAATTGTCGCAGTCCAGGGTTGATTTACTTGCATAAATTTCTTGGCCGCTGCCAGTACTGCCGGTCTGAGTGCCGCTATAGGCAAGGCGCTTTTCGGGTGGCTTGGCCGCCATGCTCCCCACGATACCTGGCACCGCCTTCATCCCTGCGACCAGCACCGTCGCCGAATAGGTCCGCCTGTCCGCGGCCCTTCGGGGGGATATCGTACCACAGGTGCCAAGCGCCCCCAAGGTGAACACTTTTGTCGCTTTGGCTCAGCGCGGTAAGTGCGGCAAAAATGCTCGAAGCGCCGGGTGCAGCTATCAAGCACAGGGCCAGGTCGCAGATGGGCAGGATGTCAGCCCGTCAGGCCATCATCGGAAGGGCGCGCATAACTGCGGTAATTACTGAAGGCATAATCATGGCCGGCGATCATCTTCGCCGCCTTCGGGCTGGCATGGATGTAGCGCAGGATGCGTAAGGCATGGCCTGTATCAGCATCGGGCACAGCAACCGCATGATAGCGCCGTTCCCAGAAGTGCCCCCGGCGGTGCAGCAGGCGCTTCAACAGCATTACGCTATACCAATTGAGCCAATGCATCAGACGCGGCATCTGCTCGGGCTGTGCCGGGCGGATCAGGCCATGGACATGATTACTCATGACGCAGACCCCAAATAGATCGAAGGTGCATTTGCTGCGCGGCTTTGAAAGGCAAAATAGAATAACCTTGCGTGCCTGTGGCCTGCGAAGGTCGAAGGTTTGGTTATTGCAGCGCATAGTGACGTGATAGCTGGGGGCGCCTTCGAAAGAGCGGCGTGGACGGGGCTTCGCTGGCCTCCCTTCAGGTTAGCAAGGGCGAGAAAACTATCCCGGCAGCCCTTCACGCCAATGAAGCTTCTGCGTATCCAGACCATCACAGCGCCCCTGCCCAGTAGTGGAGAGGTGCGCGGCCTCCGGAGGCGTAATCTTGGGCATGGCGCATGGGCGCTATGATGGCCTGCCCCTATCTCGGGGATTTGCAACTACGCCGCTATACTTGGTCCCGGATGCCCGGTTTGTGGCGTCTTTGGGTAGAAAAGATCGCGGACACCAATCAAAATAGGCCGATAAGGTCCCTTTGGGGATGGAAAATGGCCAAAATTCACGAAGAAGGGGTATTTCCAAAGTAATACTCGGCTTATTTTTGCGCAAAATCTGGTAAATAGTCGATTTTTATATGCATAAGGGCGATAATCAGGTTCATTTTAGTGTATTTAGAAAATGCTTAACGGCGTATCAGCCCAGTCAAGGAAGGGGTGCACGGTCTTCCGCAGTGCCATCTGTGCGCCGGCTGAAATGGACCGCGATGGGTGGCCCTTCATCTCCCGGATTTGCCGCTACAACGCTACAACTTGGGGGCTGTTAAGCAATTGGGGCCCCGCCCATGCGTGGGCAAAGGCGGCAGCGAAGCGGCGTAGCGGCAAATTCCCGAGGTAAGGGGGGAAGCCCTGATGGACCACCCCACGCCCTTGAAACTGCGGGACTGCCGAATCTAGCCGGGGTGGTTCCGCTGTTCGAGCAGGGTGCAAAGCCTAGCCCGGTGATGCCCCACGAAGATTGTCAGGTGAAGGAAGTGCTTGCCTGACTTTGCCTCTTCGTGTGCCGATTTTAAGCTGTTGGCCGAACGGCGCCGGGCTGCCCCCCGATGCACAGGTAGAGTTCCTAGAAATTAGGGGACAGGTCGCCAATGAAGCTGGGCGGCTGATGGGCCGGGCGGCATCGAGCTTCAGGCCACCTTCACGCAGAAGGATGCCTCCACGCCCCGGACCGTTTGGGAGGTGCGCGATTTTGACAAAGTGTGCAAGGGACAAGCTGCAAAGTCTTTGCATAATAAAATCAACCAATGAATTTTGGTGGCAGTTCTCATGGGGTGCCCCCACGGGAAGTGCCGCCACTTTCTGCCAGAACCAACTCCTGCTTGCTCTTTGGGTGGCCGCACCAATAAAAACCGACCGATCCCGCGCCGGCCACCCGAAAAGCGCCTTGCCTATAGCGGCACTCAGGCCAGCAGTACTGGCAGCGGCCAAGAATTTTATGAAAGTAAATCAACCCTGGACTACGACAATTAATCAATACGCCATAATTCCCAAACAAAATTCTTGCCAATACACGGCAGATACCCCAGCTTATCGCAAAGCGATTGGTTCGGAACTGTCGCGGGCTATTCAATACCTAGGAGGTAGAAGTCATGGCTGAGATCAAGCGAGACAAGACAACAACGCCACCCGCAAGCGATGCCAAACTGGATGCTGCTTACGTTGTCCGCTGTCACATCATTTGGCCCCATAGAAGCTGACACCAGACAGTTGGGAACACAGAGAAAATTGGGGAGATGCTCGGGAATAGGTTGAAAAAAGTTGGCGTACCGTGACCTAATTTGAACCAAGCCTACTCTAGTCTGGCTACAGCTTACGTCACACCAAAGCCCAGAGATAAACTCACCAACGAAGCTCTTAATGGCGTGGTGCAGCGAAGAGGCTGTTCTTCTAATCCATCACAACTACCCGAGCACCCTACCCTCTTAGCTAGGAGACAGTAGCCATGGCCGACACTAAGCAAAATAAGACGGTCAAGCCGTACCCCAATGCAGCCAAACCGGCTACATTTTTAGCGGCTCCTTAGTTCAATGCTGTCTTTGCCATTATTAGCCAAACATTCCCAATTGGAACGGGGCTACCATTCTTCTGCATGGCGTTTTACTCGCGGGCTGAGGTCTTTCTTCATAAAGCTGTTGATGCGCAAATATCTGTACTCATCCGTGACGCCTGTACCAGAAAAAAATACAGACGATGCCTTGATTAGTCCGCCTAACGCATTCCAGCCTGAAGCAGTAAGTGGCCAGATGCTGCGCTTCAGTTTTTTTGACCGCCACCTGCTGCCTGTGCAGGCATATCGACCGCGAATTATCTTTGCGATAATGATGACTTGCGTCAGTACACATGCTTCTGCTCGTAGTCTGAGCGAAACCCTATCGAACGCTTATTCTCGAAATCCCGAAATTTTGGCTGCCCAGCGGGCCATTTACTCTGCCCACGAAGAATTACCGATTGCACTACAGCGTTTCATGCCTCGCGTTTTAATGGACGGCTCCGGTGGATCCTCTTATCTGGCGGGACGAACTTATCAGGATGTGCCGGGGCAGGATATTAGGCAGCGCGTGCGTACCCTAGGCGTTTCATTGTCGCAGCCCGTTTATGATGGGCAGGCTGAACCTGGATTACGTGCCGCACATGCTCTCGTGCTACGCGCACGCCTGCAATTACTCTATACTGAGCAATCCGTTCTGCAGGATGCCGCTTACGCCCATATTGGCCTGCTCCGTGATCGTGAAATTCTGCAGCTGAGGGAAACTTATCTCACACTTTTGCAACGCCTGGCCGAAGTAACGCAGCGTCTAGTTACATCGGGAGATCGAACCACCTCAGATAGCGCACAGGTGCGCGCACAAGAGGCCCGGGCGCTCTCCGCATTAATACAGACCCAGCGTGACATAGATACGGGCCAGGCCAATTATCTGCGGGCGGTCACCATGCCTGCGACGCGATTAGAAGCCCCATCTCTCAGGTTCCAGTTACCCTCAACGCGGGAAGCCGCTATTTCAGTCGCGCGTGAAGAAAGCGCACGCGTCCTGCTGGCGCGCGTAGACGAGGTATTGGCCCGCGAACAGGCCAACCAATCTGCTGGAGTATTACAGCCTCGTGTTGATTTTGTTCTGTCGGGCACACTTGGGCGTGGCGTAGATTATTATCGAGGCGGCTATGCCTCCCCGGCAGATTACGGCGAACGTGGTTCAGTCCTTCTTCAGATTACCATACCGCTTTACGCCGGGCCCGGGGATTATGCGCGCTTCAGGCAGGCGCGTGAACAGACCATGCAGCGCGCAGCAGATTCGCTAAATGCTAATGATCGTGCGGAAGAAGAGGCCTCAATAGCCTGGGCTAACTTATCTGCGGCCCGTGAATTGATACGCGTTTCAGTACAAGCGGAGCGTGCTCAGCTACTCGCGGTACAATCGATCTTACGCGAAATTGACGCCCGGCGCCGTCCATTACAAGATCTCTTGCTGGCAGAACAGCAATTGCTTGATACCCGGACTGCAAAAATATCTGCACAGGCAGATGAATTACTCTCATCCTTAGCCTTAATCAAAGCGTTAGGGGCGTTATCCGCCAAAGCCCTTGTACTTCCTGTGCGCCTATTCGACCCCGAACAGGATCTGCGCTTAACACGCTGGCGCGTAATGGGTCTTTCGCGTGCCGATGGTCGTCGTTGAACTCAAGGAATTCGTAATGGCTGAGATCGATAAAAACCGCGCGGAAGAACAGACGCAGTCAGAGTATTATCGTAAAGCTGTATTGGAACTTCATCAATCTCCCGAACGATTGAATGAATTGATTACGGTATCGAAACCAACCGGTTGGGTAGCTTTGTGTATCGTGGTCCTGCTTCTTTCTGGTTGTGTGATTTGGAGCGTATTGGGGCGCCTGCC
Source organism: Asaia bogorensis (assembly GCA_945873675.1). Lineage (GTDB taxonomy): Bacteria > Pseudomonadota > Alphaproteobacteria > Acetobacterales > Acetobacteraceae > Neoroseomonas > Neoroseomonas bogorensis_C. The sequence continues at coordinate 16,888 of CAMCEP010000007.1, read as the reverse complement.
CACTAATGTGGCCGGACCCGGCATTCTCCTCTCCGAGGGGGGGCGCATCTATGAGGTTACGGCCATCTCCGACGGTGCATTGAGCAATATGGCGGTTCGTGTCGGTGATCGAGTTGAGCCAGATCAATTATTGGCAGAGATCACCCAGGCCGACGCAGAGCGCGAAATACGTGGTGCCCGCGCACAATTGGCGGATCGGATCGCAGATCTTGCTCGTGCTATTTCCTATAGGGACGAAGAAGCTAAGTTGCGCGGCGAGAGCATTACCCGTCAGCAACAAGCGTTGGATCTGCGTGTTAGGCTTGGACGCCAACGCGAGGAAACATTACGACAAAGAATTCAGACCACAGAGACTCTTTTCCGTGATCGCATTGTCACTCAATCTGAAGTTCTGACTTTACAGCAAGAACTGGCGGTGGTTCTTCAAGATGCATCAAATGCCAACAGTGAATACGCTCGTTTAGAGGCCGAGGAACTACAAATAAACAATACCGCAGCACGCCGAATTCGTGAAGCTGAAGCTGCATTCGATGAAGCTGGCCGGCGCGTCAATACGCTTGAAGAAGCGCTGGAATATAGTAGTCGCATTCTCGCGCCAGTAGCCGGAGAAGTGAAGGAGATGAGGGCGCTTCAGGGCGCCCGAATGCGGTCAGGCCAAACTGTCCTGACCCTCGAAAGCCGTGGCGTCGGTATTGAAGCCGTTATTTTTCTGTCACCATCAAACGGAAGCCGTGTAAAAGTCGGAATGCCGGTCCGGATAGCGCCATCAAATGCGCCCCGAGAAGAATATGGCACCGTCACCGGACATGTCGTATCTATAAGTAATTTCCCACTATCATTTGAAGCAATTCAAGCATCTGTTCGTAATGAAGGATTGGCGCGCAGTTTCATGGAACGCGGCCCTCCTTATGAGGCTATCGTTCGTCTAGAACGAGATGCCGCAACAGCAAGCGGGTATAGGTGGACGTCAGGCAAAGGTGTATCAGTCGTCTTGGCCAGCGGTACAACCTTGACAGCCGATGTCACCATTGAATTTCGTCGTCCTATCGAAATAGTAATCCCGGCCCTACGGGACTTGTTAAAATTATGAGCCGATTTCAAACATACAGCATGACGTTTGAGGTAAACACTCATGAATAATGCTGCAGTGCAAAAAAAGACTTTTAAATCCAATATCTCCCCCAATGGAAAAGGTCGTTACCGTACGCCAACTATCCTTCAGATGGAGGCCACGGAGTGCGGCGCAGCATGTCTTGCAATGATTCTGGCTAGGGAGGAGCGTTGGATACCGTTGGAGGAAATGCGGGTTGCGTGTGGTGTATCAAGGGATGGCTCAAAAGCGAGCAATATTCTAAGCGCAGCACGTCTACACGGATTGGAAGCGAAGGGGTATCGGAAGGACATAGGGGATCTCGCTTCTCTTCCGTTTCCTATGATTATTTTCTGGAATTATAATCACTTTGTTGTCCTTGAAGGAATGGATTTCCGCACGGGGACTGCCTGGATCAATGATCCGGCGGTGGGCCCTTGCCGTATTAGCTCAGACGAATTCAAAGAGAGCTTTTGCAACGTTTGTCTTGTTTTTGAAAAGACATCGGGCTTCCAAAGAACTGGCTCAAAACCAAGCCTATTTCGTGGTTTCCGCGAACGCCTGCGGGGGTCAGAAGCCGCTTTTATTTTCCTAATTCTGGTCGGACTTGGGCTCGTGCTGCCAGGGATAGCCCTGCCAGTGCTTAGTCAGGTTTTCGTGGACGCTGTCTTGATTGAGGGACGCGATCAATGGATGCCGGCGCTGGTTCTTGGCTTGGTGTTGACCGCGCTTATACGCGGCGTCTTGACTTGGCTGCATGCCTCTTATCTTGCCCGCTTAGAGGTCAAGCTGGCGGTTGCTTATAGCGCAGCAATGTTTTGGCATGTCTTACGACTGCCTGTGGGCTTCTTCGCCCAAAGGTTTTCTGGTGATATCGCAAGCCGTGTAGAGGCAAATGATCATGTAGCCAAACTGCTTGCCGGCACATTTACCGATGCTTTGGTTGGCATGTTTAGCCTAGTGTTTTTCGGCACCATCATGATACTCTATGATCCTCTACTCGGGACTATGGCTATCCTGCTGTCGCTCTTGAATTTCGTAGCCTTGCGTTTTGCATGGCGTATCCAAGAGGATATCAGTCGCCGCATGGTGCGTGAAGCATCCAAACTCGCATCGGTCTCAGTATCCGGGATTTCCTCAATCGAGCAAATAAAGGCGCAAGGCAGTGAGCCAGATTTTTTTGCAAAATGGAGCGGTACGCAGGCAAATTATCTTAATGCGCAACAGCAGATAGCTTTTTACACCGCGCTTCTCAATGTGACGCCTGGTATCCTTACGGCACTGACCAGCGCCTTTATTCTCTGGCTTGGGGGATATCGTGTGATGGAGGGGACGATGAGCGTAGGCGCACTGGTGGCCTTTCAGAGCCTTGTCTCCAGTTTCTGTGACCCGATTAAGATAGTTATGGGTTTGGGCGGTGAGCTTAATACGGTTAAAGGCGATATGGATCGCTTGGACGACGTACGGCGATATTCTATGGAAACGCGCCTACAAACAAAAAATGTTGATGCAACGCATGCTGGAGAGGCTGGCGAAGCGCCATTTAGCCGCTTGAGTGGTCGGATCGAAATGCGTGATGTTGTGTTCGGATATAGCGTGCGTGAGGCACCGCTTTTGCAGGGCATAACGCTTAGCATAGCACCAGGGCAGAGGGTCGCTTTCGTTGGTGGATCGGGTAGTGGAAAATCAACCCTGGCAAAGCTTATTACTGGCCTTTATCGCCCATGGTCTGGTTCCATCGATTTTGATGGCCGTATTGTAGACCAAATTCCACATCAGGAATTTGCAAGCTCAGTGGCGTGCGTTGATCAGGACATCTTCCTTTTTGAAGGTACGGTTCGGGAAAATCTGACGATGTGGGACGCCCGCGTGCCTGATATCGCGATCACGCGCGCGCTTGCAGATGCCGAAATGCTACAGATTATTGAACAGCGGCCACAACATTATGACGCCATTGTGTCCGAGGGGGGCGCCAATTTTAGTGGAGGACAACGACAGCGGCTTGAGATCGCGCGAGCCCTTGTAAGCAATCCAACCATTCTTGTCCTAGATGAGGCCACAAGCGCCCTCGACCCTTTGGTGGAAAAACGCATCGACGAAAATTTGCGACGCCGCGGATGTACTTGCATTATCATCGCGCATCGCCTGAGCACAATACGGGATGCGGATGAAATTGTTGTGCTTGAAAGGGGTCAAATCGTTCAGCGCGGCACCCATGAAACACTGATGGCTGAAGCGGGTACATATCGGCGTCTCCTCGAAGCTGAAGGCCGGAGGGTAGACGCATGAATGACAATGATTTTACGACGGGAGTAAATGCAGAGACCTTTGATTATGAGTTACTGGATCGTATCGGTGGCGAGCGCCTTTCAGTAGGGTATCATAACCCGTTTCTGGTGAATGATCCGAATTTTGTCTACTTGGTGCTTCACGGCCGCGTTGAACTCTACCTTACCCCATTGCTCGATGGAAATGTCAGTGGGCCGGGGATGCATATCGGCTCTTTCAACCCCGGAGACCTCATCTTTGGCGCGTTAGATGGCCATCTGCCTATCGATCTGACCTATAAGCCAAGCTGGCTAGTTGAGGGTACACGTTTTACTCTACGCGCTGTCGCTACAATGGGCTCTATGGTCTATCGTGGGGAGTTGTCGCGTATTTCGGATGAGAATTTTGATATCGTAACCGTGGATTGGGTGGATCGGTGGGTTACTTCTCTTAGTGAAATGCTTGAAGTCGGGCCGCACCCTACGGCCACCGCTGCCATCGAGGCTGATCCCAATCAGGAATATCCGAAAGATTCAGTTCTTTTCGCCTATCATGGCGATATTGTTTGGGTAACCATCAAATCTGGCAAGGCGCTGTTTCTGGGCAATGCCGATAATGCTGTCTTGCCAGCAGAGATCGCCGTGCCAATTGCTAGTCGGGTATGGTTAAGCTTGCCTGAAAAGACAAGCCTTGACGCAGTATTTTCACCGACGCTTTTGGTGCAAGGGAAATTATGGGAAGCGTTACCCTCTTTTCATGCACGGTGCATGGCCATCCTAGTGCGCCGTTTGTTGCAGGAAGAGCAGCACCGGGCACAGTCCTGGGAGCGGCGGATACAAGAGCGCGACGCGGCCTTCCATGAAGGCGTTACTGCCATTGGCAGCTTGCTTAATCCACGGCTTCAGTTTTCTCGTCCAATAGAGACTACCCATGAAGACCGCCAACTCGCCGCCATGCGACTTGTAGCGAAAGAATATGGCCTTGAAGTTCGCAGGCCAGAAGTCACGGTAAGTGGCGCTCATTCACCCCTTGATGAGATTGCGCGGGCTTCAGGTTTCGGGCTTCGCCAGGTAGAGCTGCGTGATCAGTGGTGGCGGAATGACAATGGAGCTTTGTTGGGTTTTCTGAATACGCCAGACTTAGAACCGGTAGCATTATTATTAGACCGACCGGGACACTACCGCTTGGTCAAATCGAATGGCGCCGAGGAGAAAGTTACCGATGCTGTAGCCAAGCGTCTTTTTCCTAAAGGCTACATGCTCTATCGGCCGTTAGCTGACAATGCCCGTAGCGCTTGGTCCCTGCTACACTTTGGAGTGCATGGTCTTAAAAGAGACATTTTAACGATTATTACCATGGGGGTTTTTTCCGGACTCTTAGGGCTTCTGCTACCGATAGTGAGCGGAAAATTGATGGAAGATGTGCTGCCTCGCTCAGATTATGCGATGCATCTTGCTTTTATTGGCAGCCTCATGGCAGCCGCATTTGCTGGAGCGGCCTTTGATGTAACCAAGGCGATTGCAACGGTTCGGGTGCAAGGCCGGATGGATAGTGCAATTCAGGCCGGCATCTGGGCGCGGTTATTATCGCTGCAGGCGCCTTTCTTTCGAGGGTACACCTCCGGCGATCTGGCGGATCGCGCCAATGGTATCAATCATATTCGAAAGGCGATATCGGGCGCCATCACGCAATCCATTCTCGGCGGAGCCTTTTCGGTTCTTGGTCTTTTATTGATGTTTTGGCATAGTTTTAGTTTGGCGATTGTTGGGTTTGGGTTGGTGGCTATTTTAGCGGGCGCGTCCCTCCTCATTTTCTACCTTTCAGTGCCGCATATTCGCGCAGCACAACTGATGAATGGAAAGATACAAGGGCTGGTCTTTCAGTTACTCACGGGTATCACCAAACTGCGGGTAAGTGCGACTGAAAGTCGGGCCTTTGCGCGCTGGTCCAAACTTTACGCGCGCGAGCGTGCAGCATTTTATGCGGCCGAACGCATTGGTATCGCGCAGAAGCTACTGACTTCTGTCTATCCTGTTATTACGACAACGGTTATGTTCGCTTTTATTGCTTGGGGGCTGCAGGCATCAAAATCGACTTCAGGTCTTTCGATTGGCGAATTCATTGCGTTCAATGGTGCTTTTGGCCAATTTCTTGCCGGGATAATCGGCTTGGTTAGTGCTATTAATACTGTCATTTTTATCCTGCCCTATTGGGAACGCCTGAAGCCCATTTTAGAAGCGAAGACCGAGGGAGAGGGAGTTTCGGTATCACCAGGGTTAGTCGGCGGTGCGGTACATTTTTCCAACGTTACTTTCCGATATCTATCCGATGGCCCTCCTACTCTCAACAATATCTCTTTTAATATCGAGGCTGGCGAATATGTGGCTTTTGTCGGCGCATCGGGATCTGGTAAATCGACCATCTTACGCCTCATACTAGGGTTTGAGCGGCCTGAGTCTGGCGGCGTATATCTTGATGGGTGCGATATATCGACTGTTGATCTGCGCGATATGCGCCGACAGATCGGTGTTGTTTTACAGAGTGGCAAATTACAGCAGGGCAGCATTTACGATAATATCGTCGGTGCAGCGCCGATATCCATGGAGCGTGCGTGGGAGGCTGCACGCCTTTCGGGGCTTGGGGACGATATCGAAGCGATGCCAATGGGCATGCAGACAGTATTATCGGAAGGTTCTCAAGGCTTATCTGGGGGGCAACGTCAACGCTTACTCATTGCGCGCGCCTTAGTGCGTAGGCCACGCCTATTATTGTTCGACGAGGCGACTAGCGCGCTCGACAATCGGACTCAGGCGATGGTGAAGGAAACGCTTGATAGATTGAATGTTACCCGCATTGTTGTTGCGCATCGACTAAGTACTATTTCCGATGTCGATAAAGTTTTCGTTTTCGACGCGGGACGACTGATTGAGGCTGGCCGCCCGAAAGAACTACTCTCTACAGACAGCCATTTTGCCGCACTCGCACGCCGTCAGATCATTTGATGTGACGTGAACTGCTTTGCTCGCGGTGAACCCTTTTTAGAACGCCGCGGATCTTATCTCCGTCGATAATGGGGCAGACACGTGGCGCGGCGAATATCGCAGGACAATTTTTCACCTGGCACCCACGCGAATGGAACGGAGGATTTCTGGCTCAACTTCATTCTTTTTGGAGTTACGGTGAGCCGCAAAATTTCATTCGGCGGCTTTGAAAAATCGACCAACCAAAGCTTTAATGTGTGTTCCCCGAACGAACGTGAATGGGAAACAAAATCACGCGGCAGCAAGGAACATTTCATTCCACCTTGATCCCCGTTGCCGCCACTACGCGCTGCCATTGCGGCACATCACTCTCCAGCAGCGCGGCCAATTCAGCCGGGCCGGTCAGCAAAGGCGTGGTACCGGCGGCAGCGAAGCGCGCGCGCACTTCGGGCAGATCACGAATGCTGCCAAGGGTTTCCGCCATGCGGGCGATGATGGCAGGCGGCGTGGCGCGCGGTGCGGCGATGGCATACCAATTCAGCGCGATATAGCCGGGCACGATTTCATTGATGGCCGGCGTATCGGGCAGGGCCGGCAGGCGCCTCGGCCCCGCCACGCCCAAAAGCCGCGCACGACCTCCCTGAACATGCGGCAGAGTTTCCACCGTGCTCGCAAAAACCATGTCTATTTCGCCAGCGTAAAGCGCAGTCATGGCCGGTGCCGCGCCGCGATAGGACACATGCGTGAGATCCAGATTGGCCGCGAGCGCGAAAAGCGCCCCGGATAAATGATTGGAAGACCCAACGCCGCCACTGCCATAAGTGAGCCGGCCCGGCTCCGCCCGTGCCGCGTGCAACACATCCTGCACGCTTTGATACGGGGATGCGGCGCGCACCACCATGGCGGTTGGAATATCCGCAACCAGGCTGACCGGCGCCAAGGCTATGCGGGGATCAAGCCCGCGATTCGGGTAAAGCGCCGGCACGCTGGCAAGTGATGCGCTCGTCAGCACAAAGGCGGTGCCATCGGGCGGCGATTGCACCACGGTATGAATGCCGATGCTGCCGCCCGCCCCTGGGCGATTTTCGATGATGAAGGGCTGGCCGAGCTTTTCCTTCAAATGCTCCGCCAAAAGCCGCCCCACCAGGTCAATCGGCCCACCCGCGCCAAAGGGGATGATGATGCGCACCGGCCGATCCGGCCAGCTGGGCTGCGCCGTGGCGTGGGCGATGAAAGGCAGGGCAAGCGCGGAACCGAGCAGCACCCGGCGCGAGGCATTCTTCATGGCGGTTCTTCCTCCGCCATCATTAAAGGCTGTTACCGCCTTCCTGGGAATACGTGGCGCCTAGCCCAGGCGCGGCAGATGCGGCGGGATCACCATGCCAAGGGAAAGCGGCACGGGCCAGATTTCCTCTACCGCGCGCAGCTTTCTGAAGCCCGCCGCCAGATAGCCCGGCAGCGCGCGTGGGTGATCCGCATTGCAGGTATTCACCGTCACCGCCGGCTGGCCGATATGCCAGGCGGCATCCACCGCATGGCGCAGAAAGGCGGCACCAAGCCCAGTGCCAATCGCCCAGGGCATCAGCCCAAAATAGGAAAGATTCGTGGTCTGCCCGCTGCGATGGTCCAGTTCATAAAACCCGGCCGGTTCGCCATCCCGCATCAGCACATGCACGCTGACCGCGGGATGGCCGAGCAAGCCCGCCAATTCGGCATCGGAAGCGATGCGCCGCATCCACCAAAGCCAGGGCGCCCCCACCGTATCATACAGGTAGCGATAGAAGGGCACCGAGCAATGCCGCACCTGTTCCACCCGCGCATCAGCCGGCAAGGCAGGGGCGGGGCTGGTGGGCGGCGCGTCCATGCGCAGGAAAGTCACCTGCACCTTCAAACGCGCAACGGGTTCAACTGGCTGCATGGAAGGGGTGACTAGCGCAGAAAGCGCTGGGATGGAAACCGCCATCGGCACATAAAAAAACACGCGCCCCGGAAGGGGCGCGTGCCATGCAAGACGATTCTTGTCGCGAGATCAGTGTTCGACGTCAGCCCAGACCTTGCGCTTCACCGCATAGGTCAGCCCGGCAAGGATTGTCAGGAAGATGATGATCTTCACGCCAAGGGCGCGGCGCTGTTCAAGTTCCGGCTCGGCGGCCCATTGCAGGAAGGTGCTGACATCATGCGCCATCTGTTCAACAGTGGCCGAGGTACCATCGGCATAGTCAACCTGATCGGGGTTGAGCGGCGCGCCCATGGCGATTTGGTTGCCCGGGTAGTAACGGTTGAAATGCATCCCATCCATCACGGTGACACCAGCCGGCGGATCAACATAGCCGGTCAGCAGCGCAAATAGATAATCCGCACCACCAGCCCGCGCCTTGGCCATGACCGAAAGATCGGGCGGCAGGGCACCATTATTGGCCGAACGCGCCGCTGCGTCATTTGCGAAGGGGCTGCGGAAGCGATCCGCCGGACGCCCAGGGCGTTCGAACATCTGGCCCTCATCATTTGGGCCGTCCTTGATTTCAACCTGGGCAGCAATCGCGGCGACCTGCGCTTCGGTCAGCCCCAATTCGCGCAAATTGCGATAGGACAGCAGCCGAAGTGAATGGCAGGCAGCGCAGACTTCCTTGTAAACCTGGAAGCCACGCTGCGCGCTGGCGCGATCATAGGTGCCGAATACCCCATCGAAGGAGAATTTCCGGTCCGGGATCTCAATATCCCCGCCCGCCGCATAGGCGGGGGCGGCGGCAAAGAGGCCAATGGCCAGGGCGACGGCCTTGAAGGAGTTGCGCAACATGATCAGGCCTTCTCCATCGGCTTGGCTGCCGCGCCCATGGGCAACGGCCCCCCACCCAAAACAGGGCGGGATATACTCTCTGGCAGCGGCAAGGGCCGCTCAAACTTCGCCAGTAGCGGCAGGATCACCAAGAAATAGGCGAAGTAATATGCGGTCGCGATGCGGGCGATCAGCACATAGGTGCCTTCCGCCGGCTTGGCACCGACCCAGAGCAGCACCAGGAAGCACACCGTCCAGAGCAGGAAGAAGGGGCGCGCCAGGGGACGGAAGCGCATGGAACGCACCGGGGAACGATCCAGCCAAGGCAGCACGAACCAGACCAGGATCGAGCCAAACATCAGCAGCACGCCGCCAAGCTTATCCGGCACCGCACGCAGAATGGCGTAATAGGGCAGGAAGTACCATTCCGGCACGATATGCGGCGGCGTCACCAGCGGGTTGGCCGGGATATAATTGTCCGGATGGCCGAGGTAATTCGGCGCGAAGAACACCAGCACCGCAAAGACGATGAAATACACCACCAGCCCCACGCTATCCTTCGCCGTGTAATACGGGTGGAAGGGAAGTGTGTCCTGCGGGCCTTTCGGTTCAATCCCAAGCGGGTTGTTCGACCCCGTGATGTGCAGCGCGGCGACATGCAGGAAGACCACGCCAAAAATCACGAAGGGCAGCAGGTAGTGCAAGCTAAAGAAGCGATTGAGTGTGGGGTTGTCCACGCTGAAGCCGCCCCAAAGCAATTCCACAATGAAATTACCCACCACCGGGAAGGCGCTGAACAAATTGGTGATGACGGTCGCGCCCCAGAAGGACATCTGGCCCCAGGGCAGCACATAACCCATGAAGGCGGTCGCCATCATCAGCAGGAAGATCACCACGCCGAGCATCCACAGCAATTCACGCGGCGCCTTGTAGGAACCGTAATACATGCCGCGGAAGATATGGATATAAACCACAATGAAGAACATGCTGGCGCCGTTCATGTGAATATAGCGGATCAGCCAGCCAAAATTCACATCGCGCATGATGCGTTCGACACTGTCGAAGGCCAAGCTGGTATGCGCGGCATAGTTCATGGAAAGGAAAATACCCGTCGCGATCATGATCAGCAGCGTGACCATGGCGAGTGCACCGAAATTCCAGAAATAATTGAAATTTTTCGGCGTCGGGAAGGTTCCGTATTCCTTCTGCATCATGGTGAAAACCGGCATGCGCTGATCTATCCAACGCACCACCGGATTCTTGAATTCGCTATTGTGCAACCCGATTGACATGTTTCTTTATCCTCAACCGATCTTGATCTTGGTGTCGGATGTGAAGGCGTATTGCGGAACGTCAAGGTTTCTTGGCGCAGGACCTTTGCGAATTCTGCCTGACGTATCGTAATGGCTGCCATGGCAGGGGCAGAACCAGCCGCCGTAATCGCCACGCGTATCGGTCGGCCTTTGGCCAGTCGGCACGCAGCCCAGATGGGTGCAAATGCCGACCAAGATTAGCCATTGATCCTTTTGCACGCGGGATTGGTCAGACGCCGGATCGGGCAGGCTATTGGCCGGCACAGCGCGGGCTTCCTGGATTTCCTTGGCCGTGCGGTTGCGCACAAACACCGGTTTGCCGCGCCACATCACGGTCACGGCCTGGCCTTCCGAAATCGGGGCCAGATCCACATCCGTGCTTGCCAGCGCCAGCGTGTCTTTCGCGGGCTGCAGGGAAGCGATGAAGGGCCAGGCAATGGCGCCGACACCGACCGCAGCGAAAGCGCCGGTCACGAGTTTCAAAAAGTCACGCCGCGGCGCGCCATCGGGCGCCGCATGAGCGGTATCAGCCATCCTCACCATCCCTTTACGACGGGGAGCCCCCTTGCCGAGGGCCTCACTTCGCCGCACGATTTAGGCCTGCACCCCTAGGGTGCCAAGATCACAACGAAATGGCGGCGCCGAAGCATCGGCCCCGCCAAGACGGGGGTCTTATAATAGGTGGATTTGCAAGGTGTAAATGCGCCCCCGTGTAACATTGGAAGCCTGCCATGGAAAAAACTGCCACCGGCCCTCAGGGCAACCCCTTTGTGGCCTCTGCCCGCGCCTGGTTTGAGGAATTGCGGGACCGGCTTTGCGCCGCCTTTGAAGCGATTGAGGATGATTTGGCCTCTGGCCCGCATACCGGCCTGCCGCCGGGGCGATTCGCCCGCACTGCCTGGGAAAGGCCGGAAGGCGGCGGGGGGGTCATGTCCGTCATGAAGGGCCGGGTTTTTGAAAAAGTGGGGGTCAATGTCTCCACCGTGTTTGGCGAATTCTCCCCCGAATTCCGCAAGCAGATCCCGGGCGCTGAGGAAGACCCACGCTTTCTGGCGACAGGTGTGTCTCTGGTGGCACATATGCAAAGCCCGCGCGTGCCGGCCGCGCATATGAATACGCGCTTCATCGTGACGCGGAATGCCTGGTTCGGCGGCGGGGGGGACCTCACTCCCATGACGCCCGAAGCACCGGAAGCCCAAGCCGATGCGGCGGATTTCCACGCCGCCTTCAAGGGCGCCTGCGACAAGCATGACGCAACCTATTACCCGCGTTTTAAGAAATGGTGCGATGAGTATTTCTTTCTGCCCCATCGCGGGGAACCACGCGGGCTGGGCGGGATTTTCTATGATTGGTTAGGCGATCGTACCCCGGGCAAGGGAATTGATGCGGATTTCACCTTCACCCGCGATGTTGGGCTGGCCTTCCTGCAATCCTATCCCGCCATTATCCGCAAGCGCATGCATGAAGCCTGGACCGAGGCTGAGCGGGAACATCAGTTGATCCGCCGTGGGCGCTATGTCGAATTCAACCTGCTGCATGACCGCGGTACGATTTTCGGCCTGAAAACCGGAGGGAATGTGGAGGCGATTTTGATGTCCATGCCGCCGACGGTGAAGTGGCCTTAAATTCTACAGCATTTTCAAGCCAAGCGGTCACGCTTGGCGACTAGGAAAATGCGACCAAACAATGGTTTAGAGCGGTTGCCGTGAACGAATGTGAGCGGAAACTGCTCTAACGAAAAGCACGCAGCGCGAGCCAAGCGCCAATAAACCATAGAAAGATCTGCACTATCTGCCGGAACCGCGCTTCCGGCAGGCGCTGTCGGCAGGCTTGGCCCAACAGCATCCCGGCAAAAGCAGGCAGCAGGGCCGCGAGCGACATCGCCCCCATCTCCCCCGTCACGAAGCCACCATGCGCGAGTGTGACCGTCAGCGACGCATTGATCGCCAAAACACAAAAGCCATAGGCTTGGACGAATTGTTCCCTCGGCAGGCGGATCGCTTGCAGCCAGGGCGCGGCGGGCACCAGGAAACTGCCGGTGAAGCCGGCCATGACGCCAGACACCAAGCCCATGGGTGCGGCGAGCAGACGTTGCAGCTTGCCGCCCGGCGCAGGCAGATTGGGCGCGGCCAGGGCGAGTGTCGCGGAAGCCAAAAGACTGAGCCCGAGTAGCCCAGACAGGAAACGGCTATCGACCGATGCCAAATGCCAGGCAGCGGCGATGGTGCCGGCCACGGCGCAGGCCAGAAACACCCCAATGCGCGGCACCACTACGCGCAACTGCCCCCCGGCCAGACCCTGCCAGATATTGGTGACAAAGGCCGGCACCAGCATGAGCGCAATGGCTTCCGGAATGGGACGCAGCAAGGCCACCAGGGCAACACTCACGGTCGGCAAGCCAAAGCCCGCAACCCCCTTCACGAAGCCGGCCAGTATGAAAATCAGGCCAATCAGCAGCAGATCAGCCATGCTTTCGGCCCCGTGGCATCAGGGCGCCAAACCAGCAAAGCAAGGCCACCACCGGCAATAACCACATGATGCGCGCGCCATAGCGCGGATGCGGCGCGGAAAGCCCACCGCAGATCAGCGCATTGCCCAGCACCGCTGCCAACAGAAACAGCGCGAGTGCAAGCGCCAAACCCTGCCCGCGCCAAGCAGCCCAGGCCAGCATTGGCAGCGCCAGCAACACCACCAGCAGATGGAATGGATTGAGCGGCGTCAGCGCATCCTTCAAAGCGCCCTGCGTCTGCCGCGCCTGATCAAAAGCGGCCAATTCACGCGCCAAAAAACCCTGTTCGATTCGTGGGCGGACCGCCACCGCGAAATGCGCCGCATCCAAAGTGTCGCCAATGCCAAAACTCATCAGTTGAACCGCCATATTTCCCGCCATGGCGCGCGCCACGCCAAGCGGATCGGCGCGCAAGGCCTCGGCAACAATCTGCCCGGCTTCGGGCGCCAGCATCATGCCTCCCAGGAAACGCGGCTTGCCCGTGGCGTCACGATTCACCGGGCTATCCGGCGCCCAGAGGAAATCATTGGCCGGCATCGGCAACCGGTCCGTGAAGGCGCAAAGATACCAGCCGGCATCGGGGCAACGCGCCTTTAGCACTGCCGTCGCCGGGCCATCTTCCTGCAAGCGCGCCAGCAGAAAAACCGAGCCATAGGGTGAGAGTGCAACACGCCCATGACCGATGGCATTGGTGACGAATAGCGCCGTAACGGCAACCACCACCGGCAAAGCCATGGCAAAAAGCCGTACCGGAGTGCACCAAAGGCGAAGCAGCAGCGCGATGCCACATAACCCAAGCGCCAGCGGCAAATGCGCAAGATGTGCCGCGATACCAAGTGCGACCAGCGCCAACAGATAGCCGCGTTCAAACCGCGTCAGCGCAGCACCGCCAAAGCCCAGCAGAAACAAGCCCAGTACGACAATGGGTGCGAAGATATCGGGCATCAGCAACGCGGCGCTGAATGGTGCCGCCGTAGCCAGCGCAGCAAAGGCGCAAAGCCCAAGATGCCAAAGCGGCGCGGCATCTCTGCGCATCACGCGCAGCGTCAGCCACAGCAGATGGGACAGGATCAGGCCCTGCGCGATCACCGGCCCCCAAAGGCTGATGCGCCAATGAAAAGCGTGCAGGAATGGCCCGTAAACATAAGGCTTATCCCAAAGCATCAGTGGCCCAAGCGTTTGATGCAAAAACCCGCCGCTATCGCTAAACAGCAAAGGGTAGCCATTGAAAAAGGCAGGCCAAATCAGCAGCGCAGCGCCGCAAGGCACAGCAACAGCAAGGCCGAGCTTCACCCGCCCTTGACCTGCCAGCGCGCGGCGGCGGCGTCATCCTCATTCTTTGCGGCCACCCAGCGCGCATCGCCATCTGCAAATTCCTCGCGCTTCCAGAAGGGCGCCTTGGTCTTCAGCCAATCAATCAGGAATGCGCAGGATTCAAGCGCGGCAGCACGATGGGCAGAAGCCGTCAGCACCAGCACAATCGGCTCACCAGGCAGAATGCGGCCCACGCGATGGATCACCGTGCAGCCGGTCAGCGGCCAGCGCGCCTCCGCCTCGGCCGCGATGCGGCCAAGGGCGCGTTCCGTCATGCCGGGGTAGTGTTCCAACACCATCGCGGCCAGGCTGTCATCGCCGCGGCACACGCCCAGAAAACTGGCAACACCACCAATATCTGTCCGGCCCGCAGTCAGCGCCGCACTTTCCGCCGCCATATCAAACAGCGCTTCCTGCACCAGGATACGCGCCATGGCTCAGCCCCCGGTCACGGGCGGGAAGAAGGCGATCTCATCGCCCGCCGCCACGGGATGATCCGGCGCGGCGAAATCCTGATTGACCGCAGCCCGGATTTGCTTGGCATCGGCAAAGGCCGCCGCATGGCCTGGGCTGCGTGTGGCAAGCCAGTCGCGCAGGCCAGCAATGTCTCGAACCTCGGGCGGTGGCGCCACCTCTTCTTCCGCGACGCCGATCTTCTGGCGCAGCCAGGCGAAATACAGAATCCGCATGACCAATCAGCGCTGACTCGGCACCGAGGTGATGCGCCCGCCCGGCCCAATAATGGTCGTGGTGCCGCCATCCTGAATCGCAATCCCGCCCCCTGCCGTGCCGGGCTGGTTGAAGACCCGGGTGCGGTCATTGCCGCCCGCCACAATGCCCGCGGGCTGGCCAGGGGTAGCGGGGATCACGCCGCCTTCAACCCGTGCGGGCGGCGGGGATGGCATGGCGGAAGGTATCGTGGCCGGCGGCGAAGGCGCGCGCGGCGGCACAGATGCCATAGGTGGCGGCGTTGAACTGCTGGTACGCGGCGAAGGCGGCGGCGGGGTTGACGGCAGGCGCAGCGCATCATCCGGGGTCATTTGCGTGGTCGGCGTGGCAGGGGCGCGCATCGCCGCATAATCCAGATTTTCCGTGCGCAGCACTTCCGCGCTGGTATCACCGCTGGTCACGCGGCGCAGCGTTAGGCTATCCACCGTGGGCACCGCAGCATTGCCGCTGGTATTCCAACTGGGCTGCCAATTCGGCCCACAGCCTTGCAACGCCAGCATTCCCCCAAGCAGCAAAACAGAATGTCGCATGGCTTTTCCCGCCTCTTCCTTGGCTAAGATGCGCTTCCGGGGGTTCAGACTCAAGCCTGCCCCGGCGGTTTTACCGGCGCATCAGGGCTGGGGGGCGTTTCCCCGCGCGCGAGGCTCAGCCCCGCGCGCAGATAATCCCAGCCGGTGATCAGCGTCAGCACCGCTGCCGCCCAGAGCATGCCTTCCCCAATCAGGGAAACCGGCAGGAAACCAAGCCCAACCACCGGCGCACCGCTATCGCCCGCCAGCAAAGTGCCCAAAGCGCCCATCTGAAACCCAGTCTTCCACTTCGCGAGCGGCGTGACCGGTAGGCCGACGCGCAATTCCGCCAGAAATTCGCGGAGGCCCGAGACCAGGATTTCGCGCAGCATGATGACAATGGCAGGAAACAGCCCGGCATCGGAAAGCCTGCCATAGCCCGCCAACAGCATCAGCGCAGCGGCGACAAGCAGCTTATCCGCAATCGGGTCCAACATGCGGCCAAAGCCGGAAACCGCGCCTCGTTCGCGCGCGATCTTGCCATCAAAATAATCCGTGATGGCAGCAAGGGAAAACACCACGCAGGCCGCCATATCCGCCTGCTGCGTATTGATCGAGGCCAATACCACCAGCAGCGGTATGGCCGCGATGCGCGAAAGCGTCAGCAGATTGGGCAGATCCGTGGGCATTGTTGTCCAGTTAACCAGGAATAGAGGCTTTTGGCACGTGGGCAGCGCAAACTTCAACCAAGCGCTGCATTGGGGTGGAAATGTTCATGAATCCGTCTTGCCAAGGCCGGGCCAACCCCCGGGCAGGCTTCCAGATCCGCCAGCCCCGCCTGCCGCACCCCTCGGGCTGAGCCGAAATGGTTCAGCAATTTGCGCTTCATGGCCGCCGCCACGCCTGGCACCTCATCCAATTCAGACCGCGTCAGCGCCTTGGATCGCCCGGCGCGATGGGTGGTAATGGCGAAGCGATGCGCCTCATCCCGCAGGCGCTGTAAGTAGAACAGCACCGCATCGCGCAGCGGTAATTGGAAGGGTTCGCGACCCGCCATGTGGAACCATTCCCGCCCAGCATCGCGGTCTGGCCCCTTTGCCACTGCGACCAGGGGCAGATCATCCAGGCCAAGGCCTTCCATGATTTCCCGCGCGGCGGAAAGCTGGCCGGCGCCGCCATCAATTAGCACCAAATCGGGCCAGTCTTCACCGGCGCGGGCGGGGTCTTCGCGTAACGCACGCCCAAAACGGCGTTCGAAAACTTCGCGCATCATGGCGAAATCATCATTGGTGGCGGCGGTTTTGATGCCAAATTTCCGGTAGCCCTGCTTCATGAAGCCTGTCGGGCCGGCCACCACCATGACGCCATAGGCATTGGCGCCCTGGATATGGCTATTGTC
>CAMCEP010000006.1 GCA_945873675.1 Asaia bogorensis | reverse complement strand
GCATCCAATTGGTCATGCGGGACAACAACATTGACCAAGCCCATGCGTTCAGCCTCGGCAGCCGTATAGCGGCGGCAGAGATACCAAATCTCACGCGCCTTTTTCTCACCTACGATGCGGGCCAGATAGGCCGTGCCGAAGCCCGGATCCACAGAACCAACCTTGGGTCCCACCTGGCCGAATTGCGCCTTTTCCGATGCAATAGTCAGGTCACACAATGTCGCCAGCACATTGCCGCCGCCAATCGCATAGCCCTGCACGCGTGCGATCACGGGCTTTGGCACATCACGGATCAGGCTTTGCAATTCCTCGACCGGCAGGCCGATCATGCCGCGGCCATCATATTGCCCATCATGCGCGCTTTGGTCGCCACCAGTACAAAAGGCGCGATCGCCAGAACCAGTCAGCACAATCACGCCAATCGCTTTGTCCCACCCCGCGCGGTTCAACGCATGGATCAATTCTTCGCAGGTCTGGCCACGAAAGGCATTCATCACCTGCGGGCGATTGATGGTGATGGTGGCCACACCATCCTGCGCTTCGAACAAAATATCCTGATAGGTCATGATGCTTCCCTCAGCCCGCCATGGTCAGACCGCCAGAGACACTCAGCACCTGGCCGGTGACATAGGCGGCATCGTCACTCGCGAAAAACAGAATGGCGCCGGGCAGGTCTTCCGGTTCGCCGATGCGGCCCATGGGTGTGGCGCGGCGGAAAGCTTCTTCCAGCTTTTCCGGATTGCCGGCGCCCTTTTTGTAGTCATCGAAAAGCGCTGTGTTGGTGGCGCCCGGGCAGACCACATTCACGCTAATGCCATGGCGCGCATGTTCACGCGCAATGGTCTTGGAAAAGCCAACCAGCCCTGCCTTGCAGGCGGCGTAAACCGCTTCACCGGAAGAACCAACGCGCGCAGCGTCTGAGGCGATATTCACAATCCGTCCATGGCGGCGTTCCAGCATGCCGGGTAGCACCGCGTGATGCATATTGAGCGCGCCGGTCAGGTTGATCGCAATCAGCTTCTGCCAATCCGCGGGCGTTGTGTCCTTGAAAAGGCGGAAGATATCCCAGCCCGCATTATTCACGAGAATGCTGATGGGGCCGAGTGCGGCTTCCGCCGCCACCACTGCCGCCTTCACGCCTTCATGATCCGTAATGTCACACCGAAACGCCTGAGCAACGCCGCCGGCTTGGGTGATGTCAGCCGCGGTCTTCGCCGCGCTTTCAAGGTTGATATCGAAGACCGCCACGCGGCTGCCTGCTTCGCCGAAACGCCGGCAGGTGGCCCCGCCGATACCGCCGCCGCCACCGGTGACGATGACCGTTTTGTTCTGAAGGCCGCGCATGTTTCCCCCTGGTTTTGTTCGAGCGAGATTTGACTGGCAGAACTAGAATAGCAATACTATGATATATTAAATCTGAAATGGCAATCTGTTGATGCAATTACCCATCTCTTTGCCGGAAAGCCTAACCGCACGAGAGGATGACGCGGCACGGTTTGACGTAGCAAATCGGCTGTTTCTCAGGCTTTATCAGGCCTCTAACCTGCTGCACAAAACCGGCACGCGGGCCGTTTCCGCTTTTGGTGCCACCACCCAGCAATGGGCGGTCATGGGGGCCCTGGCGCGCCCGGGCAGCCGAGACTCGGGGCTTACGGTCAAGGAATTGATCGCCTTCCTCATGGTCAGCCGGCAAAACCTGACCGCGGTGATTGACCGGCTGGTCGCAGCCGGCCTGGTCGAAAGGCTGCGCGCCGGGGGGGATGGGCGGCTGCGCCATGTCCGTCTGACAGAAGAAGGTGCTCGGCAATGGGCGGCGATGGGGCCGGCAATTCGCGCCTATTACCAGGCCGCCCTTGATGATTTTTCCACCGAGGAATGCGTGCAGCTGTTTCGCCTGCTGGATAGGTTACGGGGTAGCCTCAACCGCATTGCGGAACCGGAATAGACCGGTCTAATCCACCGCGTTGCGAAAGCCGCGCCCATCCGGGCCTTGTGTCACGCCAATCACGCCCGGGAAGGGATAATGCGCGCCGGCAAGCCGCAAACCGCTTTGCGCTGCCTCGTTCAATAGCGCGGTCCGGGTCGCCAGGGATTGCGCCTGGTCCACATCAAACAGAAAGCCCCATTCGGGATGCTTGATTTGTAGGGCGGGCAAATGCAGCGCATCGGCGGCAATCAGCAAGGGATTTTCCTTGCCAAGCTGAAAGCCAATTTGGCCGGGCGTATGCCCGGGGAGCGCACGCACCGCAACACCTGGCAGAATTTCCTCCCCGGGGTGAATAACAACCAGGCGTTCCCGATAGGCTTGCAGCGCGGCTTCAGCGATGGGCAATTGTACGCGCTGCACGCCATCAATCTTCTCAGGCGCTGACCAGAAGGCGATTTCATCTGCTGCCGCATACATGGTCGCATTGGGGTAAACCAAGCGACCTTCATGGAACAAACCGCCTGCATGGTCACGATGCAAATGGGTCATGAAAAGATCCGTGATCTGATCAGGCGCGATCCCAAGTGCTGCCAGTGCACGCGGCAAATGGCCGAGCGTATCCCCGCGCCAAACGCCATCCCCGGCATCAATCAGACAAAGCCTGTCACCATGGCGCAGCAGAAAAGCATTCACTGAAACAGTCATGTCGTTCAGATCCTGCCCATCCGCGATGGCCAGATCATCACCAATGCCGCGCTTGATATCCGGAAAGCGCGAAAGCTCCATATCCAGATAACCATCACACAGCGCGTAGAGTTCCACGCCATCAACGCCAAGCCTTTCAGCCTTGCCGCCGGCAGCGCGGATGCGCTTTGTTGTTTCAGTCATTATCCTATCCTTCCGAATTATCCATCCATCCTAAGATCAAGCGCATTGGTGATGGCGGTCCAGTCAGCCCGTGTTACCTGCAGGGTTTCCGGCTTATTGGCGGCAGGGCAGAGTACCTCAGTCAGACGCTCAATGATATGCGGTGGGGAGCGCTGTGGCGCAAAAGCACAGAAAGGCCACTCAAGCTGAAGCGCGGGGAAAAGCCAAGCTCAGTCATTGTCGGCATATCAGGCAGGTTTGGAATGGGCGCTGTACCGCAAGCACCATAGGGCCCGCGACAAGGACCACATTCCTTGGGCGGCGAACATCCTGCTCATGGGAAACAGATCAGAGAAGGCGTAATCCTGGCGGATTTCCCAGCGCCAGAAACTGTTCTAAAAGAGCCCCTGAAACCCCCTAACCGCATCAGGTCCCCCGCCCCATGGCCGCCTATCAATACGTCTATGTCATGAAGAACCTCACCAAGTCCTATCCTGGTGGGCGAGAGGTCTTCAAGGGCATCACGCTGTCCTTCCTACCGACCGCCAAGATTGGCGTGCTGGGGCCAAATGGCGCGGGTAAATCCACGCTCATGCGCATCATGTCCGGGCAAGATAAGGATTTCGGCGGAGAGGCCTGGGCGGCGGAAGGGGCCAAGGTGGGCTATCTGCCGCAGGAACCGCAGCTCGACCCCAATATGACGGTGGGCGAGAATGTGCGCGCGGCCTTTGCCGAGCTTTCCGCGAACCTCGCCCGCTTTAATGAAATCTCCGAAAAATTCGCCGAGGAAATGAGCGAGGAGGAGATGAACAACCTGCTGGCCGAACAGGCGGAATTGCAGGAAAAAATTGACGCGGTGAATGGCTGGGAAGTGGACCGGCAGGTGGATATTGCGCTGGATGCGCTGCGCTGCCCGCCCGCCGATAGCGCGGTGACGCATCTGTCGGGCGGTGAGCGGCGCCGCGTGGCGCTTTGCCGCTTGCTGCTCGAAAAGCCTGATCTTCTGCTGCTTGACGAACCGACCAACCATTTGGACGCGGAAAGCGTTTCCTGGCTGGAAAAGACGCTGCGCGAATATCAAGGTGCGGTGCTGATCGTGACCCATGACCGCTACTTCCTGGACAATGTCACGAGCTGGATTTTGGAAGTGGATCGCGGTCGGGGCATTCCTTATGAAGGGAATTACTCCGCTTATCTTGAAGCCAAGCGCAAGCGCCTTTCGCAGGAAGAACGCGAAGAAACCGCGCGCCAGCGGCAATTGGCCGAAGAACAGGAATGGATCGGGCGTTCACCCGCCGCACGGCAGGCAAAATCCAAGGCGCGTATCGCGGCTTATGAGGATTTGCTCCGCCGCAGCCAGGATAAGGCGCCGGACCCGACCGAAATCACCATCCCGCCCGCGCCGCGGCTGGGCAATACCGTCATTGTTGCCGAAAATCTCTCCAAGGGTTTTGGCGATCGGCTGTTGATTGACAATCTTTCCTTCAAGCTGCCGCCGGGTGGCATTGTCGGCGTGATCGGCCCCAATGGCGCGGGTAAATCCACCCTGTTCAAGATGATCACGGGTGGCGAAACACCTGATTCCGGCAGCCTTGTGGTCGGTGATAGTGTGCAGCTTGGCTATGTGGATCAAAGCCGCGACAGTTTGAATGATACGCGTTCTGTCTGGGAAGAAATCTCGGATGGGCTGGATATGATCACGATTGGCAAGCGCAGCGTCCCGTCACGCGCCTATGTCGCGGCCTTCAACTTCAAGGGCGGCGATCAGCAGAAGCGCGTTGGCGTGCTTTCAGGTGGTGAACGCAACCGTGTGCATCTCGCGAAGATGCTGAAGCGCGAACATAACGTCATTCTGCTTGACGAACCGACCAATGATTTGGATGTGGATACGCTGCGTTCGCTTGAAGAAGCGCTGATGGATTTCGCCGGCTGCGCGGTAATCATCAGCCATGATCGCTTCTTTTTGGATCGGCTTGCCACCCATATCCTGGCCTTTGAAGGCGATAGCCATGTGGAATGGTTCGAAGGCAATTTCCAAGCCTATGAGGAAGATAAGCGCCGGCGCCTGGGTGCGGATGCGACGGAACCGCACCGCATCAAATACCGGCCCTTGCAGCGGTGAGCCAAACGCTCGGCGCGCTGCGCACACCGCGCGGCATTACCACCGCGCGGCTTTCACTATTGCCGCCCGCGCCCGAGCAATTGCCTGATCTCATTCGCTTAAAGGCGGATGAGCGCGTTTTTGGCTTCATGCTGCATGGTACGCGCAGTGCCGAACGCACGCGCGAAGAATTGGAAGATGACGTGGATTTCTGGGCGGTGCGTGGCTATGGCACCTGGTCTGTCTTTGTGCGCGGTACTGGTGAATTTCTTGGCATTTGCGGGCTGATGGAACGCCCCGATGGACGGGGTGTTGCGCTCCGCTATGCGCTTTGGCCGGAATGCAGGGGCAAGGGCTATGCGCGGGAAGCGGCGCGTGCTGCGCTTGATTTCGGCCATGCCGCGGGGCTTGAGCGGATCATTGCGGTCGCGCGGGAGACGAATGAAGCGTCACGGCAAGTGATGGAAGATATCGGCATGCGGCCTTCGGGTGGTTTTACCCATAAGGGGCACGCCATGGTGGTTTATGAAAGCGTGAAACCCGCCTGATCAGCCGCCCTCACGCGCCGCCAATTGGGCGATTTGCCCGCGCATGGCATCCAAAAGCGCGGCCACGCGCCCACCATTGCGTTGAATGACCGCGGCATATTCGCTGCGGGTTGTCAGGCGCAAGGATGTTCCTTCCGCGATCACATCCACCACTTTCGGTTGGCCATTGATCTCTGCCACGCGCCAATCCAGCGTGAAGGTGGGCGTATTGGGCCGTTCGACCTGCGTGCTGACCAGCGCATCTTCCTCGGTGCGTTGTTGCGAGCGCCCCAAGGAGAATTGTACGCCGCGATATTCCCCAAAGCGGGATGACAGGTTGCGGATGATGATTTCATCAAACAGCTTCAGGTAATCCTGCAATTCGCCGGGTGATGCCTGGCGCACATAGCGGCCCAGAATGAAACGCCCAGTGCCTTCAATATCAATCGCATTGCGCAGGACGCTGGCAACCCTATCGCGCCTTTGGGTCTGGTTCAGCCGCTGGTCATTTATGGCGGTTACCAAATCCTGCCCTGCCTTGTTCACAAAGGCGGTAGCGCGGTTGATATCCATCTGCTGCGCTTGGGCCGGCGCAATCGCAAGTCCCAAACACCCAAACATCAGAATGCGACGGGATAGGGGCGGCATCACCTGGGCTCCATCACGCCTTGACCAAAGCCAACACCGCCGGCGGGCGCCACGGCGCCGGCAGGGCTATCCTTATTCTGGATTTCAAAGGCGCGCCGCTGGCGATAGGCTGAACGCAGTGTCGCGTAGGGGTCAAGTGAAGTCTTGCGCACGGCGTCAATCGGCTCCAGCAGGGCTTCGCGGGTATCCACGATTGTCATGCCAAGGCGTGTGTAGTTCCAGGCATCCAAAATCTGGCCCTGGCCGATCCAGGTGAAGGGGTTGCTCACGATATCTGCGCCAAACCCCACCAAGTCCCGTGCAGAGGAAGGTCCAAGCAGGGGCATGAAAATATAGAAACCTTCGCCCACACCCCAAGCCGCGAAGGTCTGGCCCATATCCTCTGAATGGCCATGCACATCATAGGCGCGCCCGACATCCCTGATGCCGCCAACACCGACAGTGGAATTCACGATGAAGCGGCCCAGCGTTTTCCGGGCGCGGTCCAAATTACCCTGCAAAAGGTCACCGGTCAGGATTGTGGGCGTGCGGAGATTGCCAAGAAAATTCCGGATGCCGGCACGTACGGGTGACGGCAGAACATCCCGATAGGCTTCGGCGATCGGTTGCAGGACTGCCTGGTCAATTGCCTCATGAACCGCGAAAAAGGCGCGGTTTGACGGTTCAAATGGGTCGTTGTTCTCCTTGAATTCCTGCAGCGCCTCCGGGTCATCCGCAGGCGGCCGCGTGGCGCAACCGGAGAGCAAAACCAGGGCAAGCGCTGAGGCGCCAAGGAGGTGGGCGGTAAATTTCATCAAAAGTATCTTAGCGCAAAAAACTTCGGTTCGAGAACCCGCATAAAGCAAACTGGGCACCCTTGCCAAGATGAGCATGATGGGCAAAGGGGGCGCGGTTGCGGAAGGCCCAAGGCCTCACCATTTCGGGATATGTCATGAACAACCTCACCCCTGGCCCCCTGGCCCGCTGGCTGACCGGCCCGCGTTTCAGCGCCCTGCCGGCCCCGGCGGCCCTGCCGGCGCCGCGGCTATCCTTTGAATTCTTCCCCCCCAAGACGGACAAGTTGGAAGACCAGCTTTGGGCCTGTATTCGGCGCTTGGAACCGCTTGGCCCGCGTTTTGTCTCGGTGACTTATGGGGCGGGTGGCAGCACGCAGGAACGCACCCATGCCACGGTGGCACGCCTCGTGGCTGAAACCAGCCTGACCCCGGCCGCCCATTTGACCTGCGTCGGTGCGACACGGGATGAGGTGGATGAGGTGGCGCGTCGTTACTGGGCCGCTGGTGTCCGCCATATTGTGGCCTTGCGGGGTGATCCACCGGCCGGGGCTTCGGAATATGTCCCGCATCCGGGGGGTTATGCCCAGGCCGAGGATCTGGTGCGGGGCCTGAAGCGGATTGGGGATTTTGAGATCAGCGTGGGCGCCTATCCGGAAACCCATCCGGCGGCGCTGTCTGCCGATGCTGATCTGGATTTCCTGAAGCGCAAGATTGATGCGGGTGCGACGCGCGCCATTACGCAGTATTTCTTCGAATCCGAAACCTTCTTGCGGTTCATTGATCGCTGCCATGCCAAGGGCATCAATGTGCCGATCGTGCCGGGTATTCTGCCGGTGTCCAATTTCCAGCAGGTGGTGAAGTTCTCGGCCATGTGTGGTGCGAGTGTGCCGGCCTGGATGGGCCAGTTGTTTGAGGGATTGGAGGAAGATGCGGAGACGCGGCGCATGGTAGCCGCGGTGGTAGCCGCCGAGCAGGTGCGCCTATTGCAGGCCAATGGCGTGGATGAATTCCATTTCTATACGCTGAACCGCCCTGATCTGACCTACGCCATCGCCCATATCCTAGGTGCTCGGCCTGCGAAGGCTTGATGTAGTTGCGGTGGGGCTAGCGGGGCAGCGCCCCCCGCTTCTCCCCTTTTTGCTTTTTTAGTTTAGGATCGTGGAATGCAGACCCTTTTCACGCCCGCCCAATTGTCTGACCCGGACATCGCCGAAAGCAACCGCATTCTGCGGAGTTGTGTCCATTGCGGCATGTGTACTGCGACCTGCCCCACGTTTTTGTTGCGGGGCGATGAATTGGATTCGCCGCGGGGCCGCATTTACCTGATCAAGGACATGCTGGAATCCGGCCGCCCGGCGAGTGAGCTTGAGGTGCGGCATATTGACCGCTGCCTGTCTTGCCTGTCTTGCATGACGACCTGCCCTTCTGGTGTGCACTACATGCATCTGGTGGATCATGCGCGGGCCTATATTGAAAAGACCTATCAGCGCCCGGCGGCGGAGCGGTTTTTGCGGCGCTTGCTCTCGGCGGTCTTGCCTTATCCATTCCGGTTTCGGGTAGCCTTGGTGGGGGCGGGTTTGGCGCGGCCTTTCGCGCGCTTGGTGCCGGGCAAGTCCCCCATGGCGGAAAGGCTCCGGGCGATGTTGCGCTTGGCGCCGGCGCATGTGCCATCGCCTTCCGCCATGGAAAGGCCGGGCGTTTTCCCGGCGCAGGGTGAAAGGCGCGGGCGGGTTGGTTTGCTGACGGGCTGCGCGCAGCAGGTTTTGGCGCCTTCGATCAATGAGGCGACGATCCGGCTGCTGACGCGGATGGGGATTGAGGTGGTGGTGACCAAGGGCCAGGGCTGCTGCGGCGCGCTTGATCATCATATGGGCCATCATGATCCGGCGATGCGCCTGGCGCGGGCGAATATTGCTGCCTGGTCGGCGGAGATCGAGAATGAGGGGCTGGATGCGATTGTAGTGAATGCGTCCGGCTGCGGCACCACGCTCAAGGATTACGGCTTCATGTTCCGTGAGGAAGGGGCACCCTGGCGGGAGAAGGCTGAGCGGGTGGCGGGCTTGGCCGCCGATATATCTGAGGTGCTGACGCGCTTTGGCTATGCGCCGAGCAGGCCAGCGCCGGGGCTGACGGTCGCCTATCATGCCGCGTGTTCGCTTCAGCATGGGCAGAAGATCACGGCGGAGCCCAAGGCTTTGTTGGTGAAGGCCGGTTTTGCGGTGAAGGAACCGGCGGAATCGCATATCTGCTGCGGTTCGGCCGGGACTTATAATCTGATGCAGCCGGAAATTGCGGGGCAGTTGAAGGCGCGGAAGCTTGGGCATCTGGAACGCACCGGGGGTGCGGTTATTGCGGCTGGGAATATTGGCTGCCTGACGCAATTGGGTGATGGCGCGATGCCGGCCATCCATACCGTGGAATTGCTGGATTGGATGGCGGGCGGGCCGGAGCCGGAAGGCATCGCCAAGGCACGCGCATTGGCATGAAGACGCGCCGCGCCGCCCTGCTGCTGGGCTTGGCGCTGCCGGGATTGGCGCTGGCGCAGGGCACGCCGCGCGCGGCGGAGCTTGATCAGCTTTTTGCCGTGCTGCGGGAGTCCCGGGATGCGGCGCAGCTTGCGCTGGCGGAAGCGCGCATTCGGCAATTGTGGCTGGAAGCGGCATCACCCGCCGCGCGGCTTTTGATGCAACGCGGCACGCGCAATCTGAATGCTCGGCTGC
Organism: Asaia bogorensis; assembly: GCA_945873675.1. Classification (GTDB taxonomy): domain Bacteria; phylum Pseudomonadota; class Alphaproteobacteria; order Acetobacterales; family Acetobacteraceae; genus Neoroseomonas; species Neoroseomonas bogorensis_C. The sequence continues at coordinate 15,311 of CAMCEP010000006.1, read as the reverse complement.
CGGAAGAAGCGATTGAGGATTTTGACGCAGCACTGACGCTTGCCCCCAATGCCGCGAGCGCTTGGCATTTACGCGCGGAAGCCTTGGCCGCGCTTGGGCAAATGCGCGAAGCCGCGCGTGATCTGGCCGAGGCGTTGCGCCTGGAACCACGGCATTTCATTGCCTTGCAAAGCCTGTCGCGCCTGCAAACGGAAGCCGGTGATGCAGCCGGCGCCTTGCGCAGCATGGAAGCCGCGCTGGCGCTCTACCCCACCATGCCGGGCGGGACTGAGGCGCTCAGGCGCCTCAAGGCCGCGGCAGAAGGTGAGGCGCTGTAAGGATCACTGCTTTGGTCGGTGATCCTTGAAGGTTTCGCGAAGCTTCGTCTTCAAGATTTTGCCTGTGGCGGTATGAGGAATTTCATCCACCACCACCAGATCATCCGGCAGCCACCATTTCGCTACCTTATCGGCCAGGAAGGCATTCATGGCGGCAAGGTCCGGAACGTCGGCGCCCGGCTTCATCACCAGGATCATGAGCGGGCGTTCATCCCATTTCGGATCATGCATGGCAACGACAGCCGCTTCCGCGACACCAGGATAACCGACCGCAGCGTTTTCAAGCGCGATGGATGAAATCCACTCGCCGCCGGATTTGATCACATCCTTTGATCGGTCGGTCACTTCCATGAAGCCGTGGGTATCAATGGTCGCGACATCGCCGGTATCAAAAAAGCCATCCGCGTCCAGCACGGCTTCATCATCGCGGCGGAAGTAATTGCGCGCAATAGCCGGGCCGCGCACTTTCAGACGGCCGAAAACTTCGCCATTCCAGGGCAAGTCCTTGCCGGCATCATCGGTGATTTTCATCTCCACCGTGAAGGGCGGGCAGCCTTGCTTGGCTTGCAGGGCCAGTGCCGCTTCGGGATCAAGCCCGTTGATTTCAGGCTTGCGCTGATAGGCGGTGCCAACGGGTGACATTTCTGTCATGCCCCAGGCATGGATAACGCGCACGCCGTATTTTTCCTGATAGGTTTTGGTGATCGCGGCAGGGCAGGCGGAACCGCCGATCACCACGCGCTTCAGCGTATCAATGCGCCCCCCCGTCGCTTCCATATGCTGCAGAAGCATCATCCAAACCGTCGGCACGGCGGCGGAGAAATTCACCTGCGCTTCCGTGATGATTTCATGCACCGAAGCGCCATCCAGCTTGGCGCCAGGCAGGATTAGCGTGGCACCGGCCATGGGGGCGGAGATTGGTAAGGACCATCCATTGGCATGGAACATCGGCACCACAGGCATGACACGATCCGCGACACCCAGCCCCAGGCAATCCACCTGATTGCAGGCCAGCGCATGCAGCACATTGGAACGGTGCGAATAGAGCACGCCCTTGGGGTCGCCCGTGGTGCCGGAAGTATAGCAAAGCCCAGCCGCGGTTTTTTCATCGAAGCTCGCCCAGGCGAAATCACCATCGGCTTCCGCCAGCCAATCCTCATAGGCCACCGCATTGCGCAGCCCCGTCTCAGGCATATGCGCGCCATCGGTCAGGATGATGAAGCGTTCGATGTGTTCAAGCTTCGGCGCCAATTGCTGGATCAGCGGGATGAAAGTCAGGTCCAGCATCAGCACGCGCGAACCTGCATGGTTCAAAATCCAGGCGATCTGGTCCGGAAACAGCCGAGGATTGACGGTGTGGTAGATGGCGCCAATGCCGGTGATGCCATACCAGGCTTCCACATGCCGCCAGGTATTCCAGGCGAGTGTGGCGACCCGATCACCAAGCTTGATGCCATCACGTTCCAACCGCTGCGCTAGCCGGAGCGCGCGAAGCCGAACCGCGCGATAATTCGTGTGATGGAAGGGGCCTTCCACGGAACGGCTGATGATCTCCCGCCCTGGATGCTGGATGGCGGCGTGGTCCAGCACCTTATGCATCAGCAAGGGCCAATCCTGCATCAAACCCAACATGGCTTCCCCCCTTATCTGGGCAAACTGCGCCCGAGCTTCCAAGGAAACCCTACACGCAAAGCCCCAGCCTGTGGCAAGATGCCGAGAGAACCGAAACCGAGGAGATCACGCCATGCCCCCAGTGCCCGATATCAGCCCCAAGGACACATGGGCTGCTTTGGCCGCCGATAAGGACGCCGTGCTGATTGATGTTCGCACCGATGCGGAATGGAATTTCGTGGGCCTGCCGGATTTGATGGCGCTCGGCAAACAGGTGGTCCTCATCCCCTGGCAGGTCTACCCTTCCATGCAGGTGAATGCGGGTTTCGCTGAGGATTTGCAGGCAGCGGGGCTTACACCCGGGCAGAAGCTCTATTTCATCTGCCGATCCGGCGCGCGGTCTCAATCTGCGGGGCAGGCAGCGCAGGCAGCGGGCTTTCCCCACGCCTTCAATGTGGCGGATGGTTTTGAAGGTCCGGTGGATGGGGCGGGGCATCGGGGAAGTGCCGCAGGGTGGAAGGCATCCGATCTGCCGTGGCGGCAGCGCTGAACTGGGGCTTTTCAGTTCTACAGGGCAAAGAGGTTGAAAATATCCTGAAGGCTGGCGCCTCCGGCCAGGATCACATCATCTCCGGCGCCGCCGATCATGGTATCGGCGCCCGCGCCACCCAGTAGCGTGTCATCCCCGGCGCCGGCATTCAGGCTATCGGCGCCGTCGCCACCATTCAGGACATCATTGGCGACCCAGTCTTCCCCGACTGAAAGCGTATCAGCGCCCGTGCCCCCGGAAAGGCTGAAGGCGCCGCCGATCACTTCCAGCAGATCATTGCCGCCATCGCCGAAAAGGCCATCACCGCCACCCCAGGCAGTGATCGTGTCATTCCCATCCCCGCCCGAAACCTGATCCTGGTCGTCCCAGGCTTCCAGCAGATCATCGCCGCCACCGCCCGTCAGCGTGTCATCGCCATCGCCACCGTTCAGCGTATCGGCGCCATCGCCGCCCGAAAGGCTGTCATTGCCACGATCACTTTGCAGCCAATCATCGCCGGCTTCGCCTAGCATCGCATCATCGCCCGCTTCGCCGGTCAGGCTGTCATTGCCAGCACCTGCAAGAATGTGGTTGGTGCCGGCACCGCCCAAGAGGCTATCGGCGCCATCGCCACCATCCAGCCAATCCTGACCGAAGCCGCCCAGCAGGGTTTCGGCTGCGGCACCGGAAAGCAATGTGTCGTCGCCTTCCGCGCCATCAGCTGCGCCAAGGGTAAGGCCAAGCCGGCCATCCAAAAGATCATTGCCGGCACCAAGATTGATCTGCCCTTCGATCCGGCCGGCATTAACAATTTCATCCGCGAAAGAACTTCCCGTGATGGCGTTGCGTCCATCAGTGACCTGGCCGGCGGCGGCGAGATCAAGAAACAGGCGATTGGTGATGGTGCCTTCATTATATAGTCGGAAAGCCCAGTCGGCCGAGATCGTCATATCGGCGGCGCTGACCACGCCTTGCTGCCACAAGAAAGTTGGCGCTGCTTCGGCGTTGTTGGCGGCGGGGCCCTGATGGTGGATTGCCGAAAGGCCAAGAACGTGGATCGCCCTGCCATAATCCCAATCCGCTTCCAGCAGGCCCGTGAGAGTGGTTGACTGCCCTGGGGATAAAAAGAGCCTCGCGAAGGTGATCATGGTCAGCCCGCTTCGGGGCTACTGCTGGCCGGAAGGAGCGTGCAGGCACTTAGTTGCTGAAACAAGTTTCTCACCAGCTGCTCCTTATGGCTTGAGTTCATTTTTGGTTAGTAATTTTTAAATTAGTGAAAAACAAGCAAAATCATCCTAATTTCGTAAATTAATTCTAAAAATCAACCGTTAGTTGAAAAATATTTTCTCTATTTCGGCTCTGGATATTGGGTCGCGCGGCGCTGCTGCCTCCCTGGCGCAACTGCCGCTGTCAGGGCATCATTTCAGCGAAGGAGAAACACCAATGACCCAATTGCCCCTGCAATCCGAATACCTGTTCCGCATGACGCTCGGCGTCGGTACGCCGCAAATGATTGGCAGCACCCGTAATGGGGAACTCCGCATCGTCCCAGTCACGGGCGGGTCTGTCGCCGGCCCCAAGCTGAATGGCGAAATCATGCCGGGATCGGCGGCGGATTGGCTGCGTGTTGATGCGGATGGATCAGCGCAAATTGATGTCAGGCTCACCATTCGCGCTGCCTCTGGCAGCATGGTCTATCTGGCTTACAATGGCATTCGGCATGGCTCCCCGGCGGCACTGGCCAAGCTCGCGGCCGGCGAGACGCTGGACCCGTCCGAGATTTATTTCCGCACCCTGATCCGTTTTGAAACTGGCGCGGCCGACCTTGCCTGGATGAACAAGATCGTTGCGGTGGGCGTGGGCCAGCGCCCGCCAAGCGGCCCTTGCTATGATGTCTATGCGGTAAAGTAGCACACGTGATTTCACACTAGCGTGAGGAGTGCCCAAAGCGCCTATTCAGGCGGTGCTTTTGTGTTACGCAGTGCGGGACATCAGGCGCAGCAAAGGGGCTTTGGATATTGTCGGTGGATTCCATTCTCGGCCGACGCGTCCTTCTGGTTGAGGATGAGTCGCTCGTCGCGATGCTGATCGAAGAAGCACTGATCGACGCTGGTGCTATCATGATCGGCCCCTTTGCAGCGGTGGCTCCGGCGCTTGCGGCAATTGCCGCAGAGCCGCCGGAACTCGCGATTCTTGATCTTAATCTGGCGGGGGAATCCTCCGTGCCGGTGGCGGATGATCTGGTGGCCCGTGGCGTGCCCATCATTTTTGCATCCGGCTATGGCGCGGCCGGATTGCCCCCGCGGTATCGCACAAGGCCAATGCTAGCCAAGCCGTTTGATCCTGCGGAACTGATTCTGACGCTTATGCGCTTATCTGAAGGCCTGCCGCGCCTTGGCTGAAACCTTTTAGAGCGGCGCCCGTTCACGTTCGTTCACAGGACACTCTCTAAACCTTTGTTTGATCGCATTTTCTGAGCTGCCAATTCGTTCCTCTTGGCTTGAAAATGCTCTAAATCCAAGCTGTTTCAGCGCCGCGCCGCCAATTGCTTATTTTCAAGCCGGCTGAGTAACCGCACCACGGGCCAGAGCAGAATAAAATAAATGATCGCCGCCGCGACAATGGGCGATGCATTGTAGGTGACACTTTGCGCCTGCCGTGCCTGGAACAGCAATTCAGGCAAGGCGACGACGGAAGCAATGGACGTCAGCTTTACCACCTCCAGCGTATTGGAAATCAGATCAGGCAGCACATTGCGCACCGCCTGGGGCAGCACAATGAAGCGCATGGTCTGCGCTGCGGTGAGGCCCGTGCTGCGCGCCGCTTCCACCTGGCCGCGCGGCACACTTTCAATGCCGGCGCGCAGAATCTCGCCGTAATAGGCGCCGGTATTCAGGAAAAACCCGATCGCAACCGCGCTCCAGGCGCTGATCTCCAAGCCCAGAAAGGGCAAGCCAGCAAAGATGAAAATCAGCAGCACCAGGGGCGGCAAGGCGCGGAATGTATCTACCCAAACCCGGAGCGGCCATTTGATGAAAGGTGAGGGCAGGGTGGAGAGCACCGCGAGGATAATGCCGCCCAAAAGCCCCAGCGGCACCACCAGCAGTGATAGCAAAAGAGTCGCACGCAGCCCCTGCCAAAGAATGGGGGATGCTTCGCGCATGATCTCCCAATTCAGGAAGGCTTCGAGGAAATCCTGCATGCTCAGCGCTTCCAGGCAAAGCGCGTTTCAATCCAGCGGCCGAGCAGGACCACGGGAAAGAACAGCACAAGATAAGCCAGCGCCCCCAGGGTGAGTGGCGAAGGATTGAAGGAATGTGAAAGCCCGGAACTCGCCGCGCCCAGAATATCCGGCACGGCCACAACGGAAGCGAGCGCGGTGCCCTTGGTAATCGCAATGGTGCGGTTGGTCAGCGGTGGAATGGTGAGGCGCAAAGCCTGCGGCAGCACCACATAGCCAAGCGCTTGCAGGAAATTGAGCCCAGTTGAGCGCGCCGCTTCCCATTGCCCCTTAGGCACGCTGGTAATGCCGGCCCAGAAAATCTCTTCCGAAAACGCCATCAGCACCAAGGTCAGTGCAAGCCAGGCGGAAGCGAAGCCCGAAAGCTCCATCCCCATGCTGGGCAGGCCGAAGAACAGCAGCACGATGATGACCAGCGGCGGCAAGGCGCGGAACAAATCCACCAGGAAAATGATCAGCCAATTGAGCGGGCGCACCTGAAGCGCGCGAAGTATCGCCAGTGCAAGCCCCGCGATCAGCCCGGCCGCGATGATGCAGAGCGCCAGCACAATCGTAAGCCCAAAGCCTTCAATGATCTTCGGCAGGTATTGCGCCATGACGCGCGCATTGAAGAAGCTATCAGTAAAACGTTCCCAGCCGGCCATGGCGGATCAGTGACGCTCAATCTGGCTGATGAAGGCGCGGAGCCTTTCATGGCGCGGCGCGCTGAACAGCTCGGCCGGCGGGCCTTGTTCGACAATCTCGCCATCGGCCATGAAGACCACACGATCTGCGGCGGCGCGGGCAAAGCTCATTTCATGGCTGACCACGACCATGGTCATGCCATCCTCACGCAATTCGCGCATCACGGCCAGAACGCCGCCGACCAATTCCGGGTCGAGCGCGCTGGTGGGTTCATCAAACAGCATGACGCGTGGTTCAAGCGCGATGGAGCGCGCAATGGCAACCCGCTGCTGCTGCCCGCCGGAAAGCTGGCTTGGATAGTGATCCGCACGATCGGCCAAATGCACACGATCCAAAGCGCGCTGCGCACGGGCTTCGGCTTCGGACTTGTCCAGCCCCTGCACCTTGCGCAGTGCCAGCATGACATTACCGAGTGCAGTCATATGCGGATAAAGATTGAAGGATTGGAACACCATGCCAATCCGTTGCCGTGCCTTATTAATATCGGTCCGCGCATCCAGCATGTCTATGCCATCCACGATGATGGAACCGCTGGAGGGTTCTTCCAGCCGGTTCAGGCAGCGCAGCAGTGTGGATTTGCCGGAACCTGAAGGCCCGATCACGAAGACAAGCTGGCGTTCTTCCACAGTGAAATCGACGCCCCGCAATACATGCAGGGCGCCGAAATGCTTGTGGATGGCGCGCGCTTCAACAATGGGGCGGGCGGGGGTCATGCCCGCCGCACCCGAAAGCGAACTGGCATCAGCAACGCGGGTTCTGCGGCGTCGCGTCGTAGCCCGGCAGATCGGGCGGGCCGTAGCCTGGGAATTCCATCACTTCCGCCTGATCAGGGCCGGGGCGATTGCCGAACCATTTTTCTGACATGGTAGCGATCGTGCCATCCCGCTTCATGCAGGTAAGGATATCTTCCACCTGGTTGCGCATGGCTGCGCTATCCTTGCGGAAGGGCGTGCCCCAATGCATGCGCGTGCCCGGCAGCACGAAATCCGCGATATATTGCGGTGTGCGGGAAGCAGAATAGCGCACCACGGTATTGCCGGACAGGTTCGCATAGGCGCGACCCTGGATCACGGCCTGCACCGCATCGGGCTGGGTATCAAAGGCAAGCAGCGTCAGGTTCAGGCGCGCGGCATTGGCCGTGACCCAGTTTTCATAGGGCGTGCCCTTGTTCACGCTGATGGTCTTGCCGCGCAGATCTTCTTCGGACTTGATCGGCGGCGTGCCGCGGCGGATGCCGAATTGAAGCTCTGTCCAGATATAGCCTTCGGTGAACAGCAAAGCTTCGGCGCGTTCACGCGTAACCGTGGTGGGCGCGCAGAGAAAATCATAGCGCCCGGCATTCATGGCCGGAATAAGGCCAGAGAAGGAAGCGCTTTCGATCACAATCTCGCGGCCCATGCGCTTGGCGACTTCGCGGAACAGGTCAATCTGGAAGCCCTGTACACCGCCTTGCAGCGATGGGAAGGCATGGGGGGCGAAAGTGCCATCCACGCCGCAGCGGAGCGGCGGTTGGCCCTGGGCCAAGGCCGGCCCGGCAAGGGCGGCGGAAAGCAGGGCGGCAGCCAGAAAACGGCGCATTGAAGCCTCCTTTTAATCGGTCGAACGGCCGGACACTCTCAGAACTGGGTGCTTCTGTCCATGGCGGCTTGCCACGAAACTGCCTTTCTATGGTCGCGCTGCTGCCCCGCTAGGCAGGTTTAAGGGGGGCTGAACGAAGCGTGAGCAGGTAAATGTTTGCCCTTGGACTGATTGGTGCGGGTTTATTGTGTGACCTGGTGTTGGTGGCGCTTTTGCTGGGCGATGCCACGGCGCCGGGGCGCTTTTCGCATGCCGCGGTCGCCTTGCTGGCGCTCTGCGGCGGCGGGCTGAAGCTTGGCGGGATGATGCTACTGGAACCGCGCCGCCGGGTGGGGTGAGGGGGCGTTGGGCTTCACAATTTGGCGAATTGATCCTTCAGAAAGCTGTCGAAGCCGGCAATCAGGCTTTTATCCGCGTAAAGCGCTTCCTTCCTTTGGCCAAGTTCCCTGTGCATCGCCTGGCGGCGATCTGGCTCCCGGCCAAGCGCTATCAGCTTGCGCACCATATCATCCGTATCCTGCGCGATGGCCGATGGCATATCCATCATCTGGAACATGGCGTAGCTGTGCCGGCCGCGCATAAAGGCCCCGGGACAGGTGATCAACGGCACGCCCGCTTCGATGGCGCCGAGCGTGGTATTACCGCCGCTCCAGCCGAGTGAATCCACCAGGATATCCATACGCCGCGTCAGCGCTTCGAATTCTACGCCGTTCATGCGCGGCAAAAACAGCACATGCTCCGCCGCCGATAGCCCCGCCTTGGTAAAGGCGGCGTCCAGCCTGGTGCGCGTGATGCCAGTCATATGGGGTGTCATGCCTTCGATGAAGACGAACAGCGCCTTTGGCACCTCGGCCGCGATGCGTGGCAGGATATCATCGTAGCGCGGTAGGTATTTGAATAGGGATTGCAGGCAGCCATACAGAACACGCCCTTCCGGTAGCCCGAAATCCTTGGGCGGCGGTGTGGCGGTATGTGGTTCGACATAAAGCGCAAGATTAGGCAGGCGGATCAGCTTTTCCGAATAATGTGCGGCGCCATCTGCGGGTTCCATCAGATCGCTCGACAGATAGAAATCCATGGCGGGCGAACCGCTGGTGACGGGATGTCCCCAAGCTGTGAATTGAATGGGTGCAATACGATGCAGCGACAGGATGCGGCTTGAAGGTGTCATGCCGATATCGGGCAGGATCAGGAAATCCAGATCATCAGCGCGCATGGTGGCGATGGTCTTGGCCATATTGGCCGCATCAAAAGCGAGGCGCCGTTGCGTGCCGAGTTCAGCAAAGCCATCAGAGATATCATCGTATATGCCGTGCAAGGCATAGGAAAAAAACTGATAATCCGCCGGTAGGTACTTCAACCAAGGATAAGCCCAGCTTGCGCCATTATGCCGATACAGCTTTTCTGAGGCGATGCCGAAGCGCATGGGGCCTGGCTTGCGTGGCGCCTCTCGCGCTGGTCTTGCAGGAATAGCCAGCATGCGCGTGATGCAGTCGGACAGAAGTCGCATCGGCGCGACATCATTTTCCTGTTGATAGGCGATATAAAAACCATTGGTCGCAAAGGCGACCGAATTGAAGGCCACTATCGCCGCGTCACTGCGTGGGCCGGAATCCGAAAGTAGGTCCTTGGCATGATGCAGATCACGCATGAATTCGGCGCGGCTTTCTGCGATTTCCGCTTCGCAATGATAAATTGCAGGCAGCAGGTTGACCGTAGCCATGCTGGCGCAAATGGTCTGGATGGTTTCAGCCTGCGCCTCGCCCTCTGTGATCAGGGCGATGGATCGCTTAAGGGCGATGGTCGCCTCTTTTTGCTTACCAAGCGTTCCCAAGGATTGACCCACCAAATACTGTACATGCGCGTCATCAGCCTGCCGCTTCAGCAAGGTGTCATAAATTTCATGCGCAGCCTCTGGCCGGTTGGTGGCGACGAGGATGGATGCCTTGCAAAGCAGCGCATCACGGTTCTCAGGTTCCGCCTTGAGGGCGCGTTCCGCATGGGTCATGGCCTGGTCATGCCAAGCGAGACCATTGTAAATATTGGCGCAATTGATATGCGCTTCGACGTAATCAGGCTTCAGCGCAATGGCTTCTTCAAAGAAGGTCAGCGCTGCCTTCATGCGTTTGATCGACAGGAACGCGAGACCACAGGCATTTACAAAAGCCGCGTTTTTAGGCGCCAATTCTATGGCGCGGCGATGGCTATTCAGCCCCTCCTCAGGCCGGTCAAGTGCCAGCAGTGCCTTGCCGCGGCCAATCAGGCATTCACCATCATCCGGTCGCAGCGTGAGGGCGCGGTCAAAAGCGGCCAAGGCTTCTTCAGGCCTTGCCAATTCCAGCAGGATTTCACCCTTGCGGAAATGAGCGGTCGGGTAATCTGGGCGTAGTGCGATGGCCTTATCAAGCGCGTGCTGGGCAGCATCATGTTCGTGCAAATCATAGAGCAAGGCTGCGTAATTGGCATGAATAAGGGGGTTATCTGGCTGCAAAGCCAAGGCGCGATCATAGCTTTCCCGCGCTTCCGCGTGGCGTTTGGCGTCACGCAACAGATTGGCGCGATTGTGATATGCGCTGGCGAAATCCGGCTTAGCGGCGATGGCCTTGTCAAAATATTCCAGCGCATCGGTGATTTGCCCCAGCTTCTGATGGGCAACACCTAGGTTGGTGAGCACTGGTGCGTCATTGCCGCGCAATGCCAAGGCGCGTCGGATCAGCTTGATGGCATCGCGATAGGCTTCCTGCTGCAAGGCGACCACGCCGCAAAGCTGTAGGGCGTTGAAGTTACGCGGATCGCGCGCGATGACGCTTTCATATTTGCGCCGCGCTTCCTTCAAATTGCCCTGCTGTTGTAGGGCAAGCGCCGCTTGCAGCATGGCCGTATGCGGGTCAGCAGCCATTCAATGCTCCACCCGCCGATCATCCATGCCGCGAAACACGATCAATTCACGCTTGGCGCGGTTTGCTTCCGGCAGGGCAAGCCATTCCAAAAACTCACCCATAACCCGCGCCGTGATGGTTGCGACATTATTGGCATGTGCCGCCTCCGGACTGTACCAGCCAAGCTTTTCCAATTCGCCGGAACCCTGAATGGAACCATGCACCGCTTCCGCCGGCGCAATCAGAAAGCGCGCATGAAAGCGAATGGGTCGCCCGGTGGGCGTGATGGCGCGGCACAAATAATCCAACGCGCCGAGTGCCGCCGCCACGCCGTCACCGCGCTTTTCACCCAAAATGAGGCCGGTTTCCTCAAATAATTCCCGCGCCGCCGCAATGCCAAGCGCGCGTGCGCGCGCTGCGGTGGCGCGGCGTTCCAGCAAGCGCTTGGGCTCTGCGCGCAATTCGCTGATGGCTGGGCCGCGATGATCATCCGGGTCAACGCGCCCGCCCGGAAAGACCATGACATCCGGCATGAAGCGGTGCCCCGGATGGCGCTTGCCCATCAGCAATTCAGGCCCCTTTTGGCTTTGCCGCCAGACAATCAGGCTGGCCGCATCGCGCGGGCGTGCGGTGCGCGTGCGGGGGCTGCGTTTGCCTTCAGCGTCCGCGCCGCCTGGATTATCGGCGGTTGGGTCTTCGCGATGCGGGGGCTTAGTCAAGGTCAAACCCTCGGCTGCGTAGCCAGGCGCGGAAGCCAAAGCGCTCCGGCACGGAAAGCTGGCGCGCGGCATTTTCAGACCAGGTGCAGCCTTCCGGCGCGGGGCCATGGATTTCTGGATAGCGCGGCTTTTGCCGAGGACGCAGCGCATCATAAGCCGCGATCGCTTCCGCTTCCGCCGCGCTGGAATAGGCTTCGCGATGGATCACCACAGATGGCGGCAGACGCGGTGTCACTTCATTCCGCGCGGCGGGCCAGCCGAGTGATACGCCCGCCACGGGGTAAACGCCCTTGGGCAGCGCAAACAAAGGTGCGACTTTTTCGATATGGCTGCGCACATAGGAAATGGGGCAGGTGCCAAGCCCCGCCGCATCCGCCGCCGCAATCGCCGCGCCGAGTGCCAGCGCCGCATCCACCGCGGTGTTCAGGAAAGTGTCCATATTGTTATTGGCGTGTTCGCGCCCATGCTGCGCACAAGTTGCCTGACCGCGCCGCATATCGCCGCAGAAAATCAGCAGCACCGGCGCATCCTTGATCCAGGGCATGGTGCCGATCCAATCCGCCACTTTCGCGATCTTCACCGGATCACGCGTGACGATGATGGAATATTGCTGCAGATCGGATTTGGACGGCGCCGATTGCGCTGCCGCCAGCACCGTATCCAGCAATGCTTCGCTCACCGCTTCAGCGCTGTAGCGGCGCGTGACGCGGCGATCCAAAAGCGCGGCCAAGGCGGGGGGTATCGCCTCGGGCGGTGTGAAGGGGAGCGCCCCGTAGCGGGCGCGGATCAGGTCTTCGGGCTTCATGGCGCCAAACTGGCACCGCGCGCCATTAAGGGAAAGCCGGCACCACCCAGGCATCCGCCACCGTCACCCCCTGGCCTTCGGCGTGGATAATAAGCGGGTTGATTTCGGCTTCCGCCACGCCGGGTTGGGCGGCCAAGCGAGACGCCGCCACCACCGCGCGCGCCAGCGCATCCAGATCGCCCTTTGGCAAGCCGCGCCAGCCGGCCAAGGGCTTCAGCCCCTTCACCTCCGCGATCATGGCGTGCGCTTCTGCCTCATCTACCGGTGCGATGCGCAGCGCCGTATCGCGGTGCAATTCCGCCATGATGCCGCCGGCACCCACCAGAATCACGGGACCCGCTTCCGGGTCTCGGCGGAAGCCGATGATGGCCTCTGCCAGGCCCTTCACCATGGGCTGCACCAGAAAGCCCGTGATGCGCGCGGCCGGGGCGCGGGCCTTCACCCGCGCCAGCATCGCGGTGGCCTCGGCCTTCAGCGCCGCCGCGTCAGCGATATTCAGCGCCACCCCACCCACTTCTGTCTTATGCGCCAGATCAGGCGAGAGGATTTTGAGCGCAACGGGGTAACGCAGCCCATCCGGCACGGCATCTGGCGCCTCCATCACGGCAAAGGGGCTATCGAGCCCGAACGCCGCGAAAACGCGGCGCGCATCGGCCTCATCCGGTTGGGCGGGGATGGCGTGGCCGATGGGCGGGGCAGGGGCCTCGGCCCGCGGGGCGCGCCAATCGAAAAAGGCGCGGATCACATCGGCGCAGGATTCCGGCGTGCGGAAGGCGGGAATGCCGGCTTCGCCCAAAAGCCGCAGAGATGCATCGGCCTGCGGCACCAGAAAGGCCGCGATGGGCTTGCCAAGCCCCGCCTTCACCGCGCCGGTAATCCCTGCCACCGCATCATGCGGGCGGAATTGCGCGGAAGAACCAACCACGGAAAGCACCATATCCGTGCCTGCATCGGCCGAAAGCGCTGTCAGTGCCGCTTCCACCTTATCGGCCCGCGTGCCGGCCAGCGTCACGTCAATCATCCGCCCGTGATGCGGCAGGCCGGCGGCTTCCAGCCCGGCTACGGCAGTGGCATCGGGCGGGCAGGTTTCAATGCCAACGACCCCCAAGGCATCCACCGCCATGGCGCCGCCGCCGCCCGTTGTGGTCATGACGGAAATGGTGCGGCGCGGATTGGCCAAGGGCTTCCGCCCAATGAACAAGGCCGGCGCTTCCAGCAGCGCTTCAATCATCGTCACGCGCGCAATGCCATTGGCACGGAAGAAGGCATCCGCCGCCGCGTCTGATCCCGCCAGCGCGCCCGTATGGCTGCCGGCCAATTCCGCGCCGAAGCTTGAACGGCCAAGCTTAAAGGCAATGATTGGCTTACCCAGCGCATGGGCGCGGCGCGCGGCGGCGGCGAGTTTTTCCGGCGCGCGAATCGCTTCCAGAAACAACAGCACCGCATCCACGCCCGGGTCTTCCACCAGCATGCCGGCGATTTCACTCGCGGTCAGATCAGCCTCATTGCCGGTGCCGATCAAATGCGAAAAGCCGATCCCGCGCGGCGCACCGCGCGCCATAATGGCACCCATCATGGAACCGGATTGCGAAACCAGGGCGATGCGCCCAGCGGGCAGGCTTTCGGCTTCCAACGCTGCATTCACTGAACACGCGGTGCGCGCATTCAAATTGATAAGGCCCATGGAATTGGGGCCGAGTAGCCGCACGCCTGCCGCTTTCGCTGTCGCCAAAAGCCTTTCCTGCAAAGCGCGGCCTTCGTCACCGGCTTCCGCAAAGCCATCGGCTAAAATGGCAGCCACCGGAATGCGCTTTTCTGCCACTGCCGCAATCTGGCCTTCCACATGCTGTGTGCCGAGCAGTAGATAGGCCAGATCAATCTCCCCCGGCACATCCGAAAGCCGCGCATAGGCGCGTTCGCCAAGGATCGTTTCAGCACTTGGATTTATTGGGAAAAGATCACCCGTAAAACCGTGCTTGCGCAAATAGACTTGCGCGCGCGCGGTCAGGCGCTTCGGGTCTGACGATCCGCCAATAAGCGCTATGCGGCGTGGGTTGAGCAGGGCAGAGGCAAGGCGGTCCATCAGGCTATTCCGTCAATTTGAAAGGGGCGTAACACAGCCCTCGGGTGGTGATTCGGGTCGCGCAATATGCAGCGCCATGAAGGCGATTTCCTGCGCAGTCTCTGGCAGGGTTTTCAGATCATGATCATGCAGCGAAATGCGCCCGGCTTGGATGCGTTCGCGCACGGCATGGCGCGCCAGCAATTCCCGCGTTGGGCGCAGCAGCACGGCACGATCACCTTCCGGCACACCATCAAGCCCGCTGAAGATCAACACCGCAGCAGGACGAGACCAGACAAGTCGCGCTGGCAATGGCCCAAGATGGCGCGCATTGGGCGCGAAGGCACAGTCCGCCGCGGCATCAATCGCTTCCAAGGCGGCGCTTGGCGATAAGCGCTGCGCCGCCGCCAGAAGCTCTGGCGCCGTGGCGGCTGCGCGCCCTGATCCCAGGACGAGCAGCGCCAATGCGGCAGTGATGAAGGGCTTCAGACCGGGTCCCAGCAGAAGACATCGCCGGAACGCTCAAGCGCCGAAAAGGCGGGCTTCAGCGCCGGCAGGGCATATTCTTCGATCATTTCCGGGGTCCAGCCTTCGCCGCGATGAATGCCGCGGATCGGGCGGGATTGGCTATAGATGAAGATCTCATTCATGCGGGGCGAGAAGATTTGCCCCGTGACATCCTTCGCCGCGTCAGACGCCAGGAACACCGCAAGCGGCGCATTCTTGTCTGGCGTCATGCGCATGATGCGTTCCACGCGGCGCTTCTGTTCCGGCGTTTCGGCAGGGATGGACCCTGTCATACGGCTCCAGGCGAAGGGCGCGATGCAATTGGACCGCACGCCAAACCGCGCCATATCCAGCGCGATGGATTTGGACAGCGCCACAA
>CAMCEP010000005.1 GCA_945873675.1 Asaia bogorensis | reverse complement strand
TTTCTTGCGGTGCCATCGCTTGGCGTGCTGACGGGCCCGGCGGCATCGCCGGAAGGCGGGCTTGGTTCCGGGCGTTGGCGTGAGGCATCGGGCGCGATTGACGTGACCAATGTCTGGACCAGCGTGATTGAATTCAACCTGTTCCTGCCTCGCCAGTTGATGCTGGCGCTGGGTGGCTTTGATGAGAAGCTCGGCCCCGGCACACGCTGGGGCTCGGCTGAGGGCAATGATCTTGTCTGCCGCGCCATGGCAGGCGGGGCGGTGGCGCAATATGATGCGGACTTGCGTATCATCCACCCCGATAAGCGCCTGACGGAAGTGGCAGTTTCCCGTGCCGCAAGTTACGGGCGCGGGCTTGGCTTCGTGCTGCGCCGGCATGGCGTGCCGCTTTCCGTCTGGTTTGCCTTTTTGGTGCGCCCCATTGGCGGCGCGCTGATCAGCCTTGCAAAACTGCGCTTTCACAATGCCGCCTATTACGGCATGAGCTTTTGGGGCCGGCTGGTCGGTGGCCTGGCGCGGGAAGCACGTGAAGCCCCCCTGCCCGCGCCGCTGCAAGGTAGCGCCTGATGCATATCACCATCGGCATCGCCACACGTGGCAGGCCGGCCATTCTGGCGGGTGTCTTGCGTGATCTAGCCCGACAATCGCGCCCGGCGGATCGCATTCTCGTCTGCCATGTCTCAGCAGATGATATCACCGGCTGTGAAACCATTCCCGGCGTGGACTTCATCACTGCACCAGCCGGCCTGCCGCGCCAGCGCAACCGTATCCTGGATGCGGCGCGTGAAAGCGATGTGGTGCTGTTTCTGGATGATGATTTCCTCTGCAATGCGCAATTCCTCGTTGTGCTGGAAAGCTGTTTCGAGAAACACCCTGAAATGGTAGTCGCCACCGGCACGGTGATTGCCGATGGCGCCAATGCGCCGGGCTATGATCTGATTGAAGGCGCGGCGTTGCTCGCCGCCGATCCAGGTGCCGCGGATGCGTTTGCAGTGACCGAGGCTTTCAACGGCTATGGCTGCAACATGGCCTTCCGCATGGCTGCCGTGCACGCCCATGACATTCGCGTTGATGAACGCCTGCCGCTTTACGCCTGGTACGAGGATATTGATGTCACGCGCCGGCTTGGTGCGCACGGGAAAATCCTGCGTCTTGCGGGCGCGCGCGGTGTGCATCTTGGCGCGAAGGCGGGGCGGGTGCCGGGCCTCCGGCTTGGGTATTCGCAGGTGGTGAACCCGATCTATCTGGCGATCAAAGGCTACTTCCCCTGGAGCCACGCCATCCCAAGTGCCGCGCGGCATTGCTTGAAGAATTTGCTGCGCTCACCCTTTCCGGAACCCTGGGCGGATCGCTGGGGCCGATTTCGCGGCAATATGATCGGGCTTTGGGATTTGCTGCGCGGGCGCGTCACGCCGGAACGCATTCTGGATTTGTGACCCCTTACCCGGGTGCATTTACCCCCTTTCCCTTCCGGCAAAGCCATAGGAACATCGCCTGATCAATATCAGGAGGAAGCTCTGCCATGAGCCTTGAACCAGGCCGCGCCCGGCCGGAACCCACACCCGAAACCCGCCACTTCTGGGAGGGGCTGCGCCAAGGCAAGCTGTTGCTCCAGCGCTGCGGCGATACGGGCAAGCCCTATTTCCCGCCACGCCCCTTCAGCCCCTATACTGGCACGCGCAATGTGGAAGTGTTTGAAGCATCAGGCCGTGGCACGCTACATTCCTATGTAATCCATCATCGCCCGGTGCCTGGCTTCAAGCCGCCCTATGCGATTGCAGTGGTGGAACTCGAAGAAGGCCCGCGCATGATGACGAATATCGTTGAATGCCCACAAACGCCGGAAGCCTTGGTCTTGGACATGAAGCTGGAATTGGCGCCAACCAAGATGGATGATGACATCACCCTGCCCCTTTTCCGCCCCGCGAAGGAGGCTTGAGCCATGATTCGTCCCGGTGAAATCGCCATTGTCGGTGCCGCCGAAAGCACACGCATCGGCGCTGTGCCCGATATGGCGCAAATCATGCTGCATGCGGATGCGGCGCTGAATGCCATGGCCGATGCAGGCTTGAAGCCCTCCGATATTGATGGCGTTGCCTGTGTTGGCCCCATGATGCCGCAGCAGATCGCGCATTACCTTGGAATCACGCCGAAATGGGTGGATGGCACAGGTGTGGGCGGCTGTTCCTTCATGCTGCATGTGCGCCATGCGGCGGCGGCTATTCATGCAGGATATTGCAAGACCGTTTTGATCACGCATGGGGAAAGCGGCAAATCCCGCGTCAATGGCACGCCGCGCCCGGCAGAACCACAAAGCCTGAATGGCCAATTCGAAGCGCCCTTCGGCCCGATGGGTCCACCCACACTCTTCCCCATTCCTGTACTGCGCTACATGAAGACCTATGGCGTCACGCATGAACAAATGGCGCAGGTTGCGGTCGTGCAGCGCGAATGGGCGGCGAAGAACCCACGCGCAGCCTTCAAGGACCCGATCACGATTGATGATGTGCTGAACAGCAAAATGATCGCCTATCCCTTCCGGCTGCTGCAATGCTGCCTGGTGACGGATGGCGGCGGCGCGCTGATCCTGACCTCATCCGATCGCGTCAAGGATTTCCCGACCAAACCGTGCTATATCCTGGGCAGCGGTGAAAGCGTGGAGACCACCATGGTCAGCCAGATGGAGGATTTCACCTCCTCACGCGCTTTCCGCGTGGCGGGGCCGGAAGCCTTCCGCATGGCGGGCATCAAGCACAGCGATGTGGATCATTTGATGATCTATGACGCCTTCGCGCATCTGCCCATGTATGGCTTGGAAGATCTTGGCTTCGTCAAGCGTGGTGAAGCCAAGGATTTCATCTGGGAACGCAATACGGCGCCGGGTGGGAAGCTGCCGATCAATACCAATGGCGGCGGGCTTTCCTACACCCATACGGGCATGTACGGCATGTTCGCCCTGCAAGAAAGCGTGCGCCAGGTGCGCGGCACAGCGCCGGCCCAGGTGCCCAATGTGAAAATCAGCGTGGCGCATGGCGTGGGCGGCATGTTCTCCGCCTCCGGCACGGTAGTGCTCAGCAATCAACGCCCCTGAGAGAGGTTGAAGATGACGGAGGCGGTGAATTTACGCGAAAGGGTGAAGGAACCGCCTTCGCCATTGCTGGTGGAAAGCTATTACCGCGGGTCGGTCGCGCGGGCGCAGCATTATGTCTTTCAGCATGAGATGTGGGTGCATCTAGCGCATGGGCTGATGCTGGAACACCAAGGCATCATCGCCCGCGATGCCATGGCGCGGATCCTGCCGGAAATCCTCGCCATGGCTGATGCCGGGCCGGACGCGGTGCCGGTGGATTACCGGCAGGAAGATCTCTATTCCTATGTCGAGAAACTCATCATCCAAAAACTCGGCCCCGATATTGGCGGGCGGCTGCATACTGGCCGCAGCCGGAATGATCTGAACGCAACCACTTGGCGCATGGCGCTGCGCACAGAATTGCTCACGGTACTGGGGCTGCTGGCCGATCTGCGGCAGACGATGCTGGCGCTGGCTGAGGAACATATCGCCACCATCATGCCTGGCTATACGCATGGCCAGCATGCGCAGCCCATCACCTTTGGCTATTGGCTGGCCTCCGCGGCGGATGCGCTGGCGCGTGATCATCAAAGGCTGATGGGTGCGCTGGTGCATTGTGATCTTTGTCCCCTGGGCGCGGGCGCACTTTCCACAACCGCCTTCCCGCTTGATCGTGCCTGGGTCGCTGATGCGCTTGGCTTCGCCGCGCCGCTGGAACTTGCCTATGATGCTGTATCGTCACGCGATGATGCGCTGGAAGCCGCTTCGGCCATGGCGGTGATGATGACGCTGCTGTCGCGCCTTGCGACCGATCTGCAGAATTGGGGCAGTTGGGAATATGGTTTTGTCGAATTGGCGGATCGCCATTCGGCGGTATCCAGCATCATGCCGCAGAAGAAAAACCCTGTGGCGCTTGAACATCTGAAGGCAGCGGTGGCCATGGTGCAGGGCGCGCATCACGCCGCCATGGCTTGCACGAAGAATACCGCCTTTGCCGATGTGAATGATGCGGTGACGGCGGTGAATGAACCCGTACTGGATGCAGCACTTCGCAGCCGGCGGATCCTCGCTTTGTTTCAGGAAGTGATGCAGGGCATCAGCCTGAACAAGGCCCGCATGGAAAATGCGGCGCGTGAAGGTTTTGGCTCGGCCACCGAATTGGCCGATGTGATTGTGCGAGAAACCGGCCTCAGCTTCCGCATGGCCCATAACATCGTTGCCATCGTCGTGCGCGATGCCTTGGCCGAAGGCCGCACGGCGGAGAGCATTTCAAGCGCCGCTTTGGACGCGGCTGCGCAAGTGCTGTTCGGCAAAGCCTTGCATATTCCAGCCGCGAAGCTGCGCGCAGCGCTTGATCCGGCAGAAAACCTGATCGGGCGCAGCGTACAAGGCGGCCCGGCACCGACCGCCATGGCAGCGCTGATAGCGCGCCGGCGCGATAGCCTGGCGCAGGATCGTGAAACGATTACCGCCATCAGCCAGCGCATTGCGGATGCAAGGGCTAGGTGTTGGGCAGAGGCGCAGCCATAGTCTTGACGTGCTGCCCGATGTTAGACTGAACATGAAATAGCGTGGGCCATGCCAGCACCGCGCCAAAACCGGGAGGAAAACATGAAACTGACACGCCGCACTGCCATGACCGCCGCTGCGGGGTTGCTTGCAACGCCCGCCATTGCGCAATCAGGCTTTCCCAATCGTCCCATTCGCCTGATCGTGCCCTGGCCGCCCGGCGGTTCCACCGATGGCCAATTGCGCGCCTTGGCAGAAGCGGGATCGCGCTATCTTGGCCAGCAGGTGATTATTGACAATCGCGGCGGCGCCAGCGGCACCTTGGCCGCGGCGGCCATGGCGCAGGAACAGCGCGGCGATGGCTATATGGTCGGGCAATTGCCCATCACCGTCTTCCGCTTCCCAATGATGTCGAGCCGCCCGACCTGGGACCCAATGAAGGATTTCACCTATATCATCCATCTGACAGGCTATCTTTTCGGGGTGGTGGTGAAGGCCGATAGCCCCTGGAAAAATTGGGAAGAATTCCTCGCCTATGCCAAGGCCAATCCGGGCAAGGTCGCTTATGGATCGCCCGGTGTTGGCACCACTTTGCATATCACCATGGAACGCATCGCGCTGGAACGCGGTATTGAATTTCTGCATGTGCCCTTTCGGGGCGGCGCAGATAATGCGCAATCCCTGCTGAGTGGGCAGACCCAGGCGATGGTTGATTCAACCTCCTGGGCGCCATTGGTCGATGGCGGGCAGTTCCGGCTGCTTTGCACCTGGGGTGAGACACGTGCCAAGCGCTATCCCGATGCACCCACGCTTGTTGAAAGCGGCATCAATATCGTCTCCACCTCACCCTATGGCATTGCCGCGCCCAAGGGTGTTGATCCCGGCATTGTCAAAGTGCTGCATGATGGCTTCAAGCAGGCGCTGTATGATCCCGTGCACACCACCGCGCTGGAACGCTTCGATATGCCGCTGATCTACAAAAGCAGCGAGGATTACCGCGCTTCAGTGGAGAAGATTATCGAAGAAGAAGGCGCGGTAATCCGTCGCCTCAATCTCAGGATCAACTAATCAGCGCCCGGCGATGGCACTGCTGCCATCGCCCCCCGCCTAACTCGCGCGCAAATCATCCAGCGCCAGTGAGACATGGCGCTGCACCGCGCCATCCTCATCACGCAGCGCCAGCTTCACGCGTTTGTTCTGCCAATCCATCTCCAGCGTACCGAAATTGACGCGCGGATAAAGTTCCCCCAGGCGATTGGGGCCTTGTTCCCGCGCATTCACAAATTGCCGGTTGATCCCGCTTGAGGTGATTTCAGTCAGCGGATAGGCCGTGCCCTGGCTTTCACGATACAGCGCGCCGATATGCCGATCACCGGAAAGAAACACCACGCCCCGCGCCTTGGTACTGGCGATCAGATCGTAAAGCCGCTGGCGTTCGCGCGGGAGGTTGCCCCATCTTTCCCAGCCATGGCCTTCCACCACGACCTGGACGGAAGAAACAATCAAGCGCAGCTCCGCCGGTTCTTGCAGGCACTGGCCAAGCCAATCCCATTGCGCTTCGCCTAGTATGGTCTTTGCCGGATCATCATCAGGCAGATAGCGTTCCCGTCCGGGCGCGCCGCGCGCATCGGTAATGCGCAAGGGGGAACGGAACCAGCGCGTATCCAACAGAATGATCTGCACGCGCTGCCCTGCGGGTCCCAGCGTCAAATGATGATAAATCCCGTCGCGCCGGCGCCTGATATCATCGGCCGGCACGCGCCAGAATTCCAGAAACGCGTCCTTCGCTTCCTGCTTGAAGGGGTTTTCAACACCGCCATCATTCACGCCAAAATCATGATCATCCCAGATCGCGGTGTGATGCTGTTGGCCCGCGATGAAGCCCATGAATTCCTGATGTTGCTGCGCCCGGGCATAGGCTTCCTGCAATTCCGCCAGATCATGCCGCCGCACCCCGCCATAAACATTATCGCCGGCGAAGATGAAGAATTCCGGCTGCCAGGCACGCACCGCGCGCCAGATCGGCTGAGGCAGCTTCTCATCGGCACAGGTTCCGAAGGCAATGCGACTGATCGCCGCACCCTGCGCGGCCACCGGCACAGCAAGCGGCGCCAAGGCCGCCGCCGCCAAGCCACGCCGCGTGATCATGGGCTTCAAACCTGCGGCACTTCAACCTTGCCGGTATGCAGCTTGAGCCGCGACATCTCCGGCGCATCCTGCCCCGCATCACGGAAGGCCTGCTTCAGCGCCGCCATATTCGGCGCAAAGATGCTTTCGCGATTGCTGCTGACCCAATCACGCGATTGCTGCGGCATCACGAGCGAACCTTGGAAGCGCGGCATTACCCAACGCGCGAAAAGTTCAAAGGACCGCATGGTGGCTTCCCGATCGGCCCATTCATGGGCGCGGAACAACACGCCACCGGCACCGCCATCGGTGAAGCTCAGCAAACGCTCAATCCCAGCCGCCACGGTTTCCGGTGATCCCACCAGCGTTGAACCCATCGCCAGCCCATCGCGCAGCGGGTCTTCGGAACGCATCGGTGGCCGGCCCAGGGTTTCGCTGAAATAGGTTAGTGTCTCCAAAGCCTCACCATGGCGCACATCACGCAGCGCACGTTCATCATCCTCAGCGCAATGCAGATTGACCACCAGGCGCCAATTGCGCCGTTCCATCTTCTGCCCATGCTTGGCGGCTTCCGCTTCCGCCATCTGCCATTGCCCGGCGAGTGACTTCGGCCCACCCGGCAGCCCCGCACCCAGCGATATCAGCCCAAGCCCATATTTCGCCGCTGCCAGCGCGCCCGATGGCGTGGTGGAAGACGCGACAGAAATCGGGAAACGCGGTTCGGAATAAGGTGCCAGATGCAGCCGTGCCTCACGCAAGGTGAACCAATCGGTTTCCATGGTCACAGGTTCTTCGCAGGCCAAAAGCCGCGTGATGGCATTGAGCGATTCATCCATGCGCCGGCGCTGATGCGCGGCATCAATGCCCATCATGAAAGCATCCGATACCAGCGCGCCCGGCCCGCAGCCCAGCATCACGCGCCCGCGCGTCATGTGATCCAACTGCACAAAGCGCTGCGCGACCAGCAGCGGGTGGTGATAGGGCAAGCTTGTGACGCCAGAACCAAGCTTGATGTGCTTGGTGCGTTCCGCCGCCGCCGCGATCATAATCTCAGGGCTCGCGATGGTTTCCCAGCCAGCGGAATGATGCTCCCCAATCCAGGCCTCATCAAAGCCCAAATGGTCAAGCCATTCGATCAATTCCAAATCGCGCGTGAGCCCAAGTGTCGGGTTGTCGCCAACCCGATGAAACGGGGCCAAGAAAATGCCGAAGCGAAGGCGGCGAGGCAGCATGGGTGGCTTCTCCATCACATGGAAGGCGGATCGCCCGCCAGGAATTCCTCGCCGCCATAATCGGCTGCGCGAGGCAGGCGCAGAATGCGCCCTTCAGGGGTCATGCCCACAAGTTCGGGCAATACGGTTACCACGGGCTTGGCGCGCGCGGCGGCGAAGGCTTCCGCCACGCTTTCATGTCGCGCAAGCTTGGTCAGGTTCATGCGTGTTGGGAACACCAGCTTCTTGGTGCCGGCAATGCCTTCCGCCAAAGCATCAGCGGGCCTGATCCAGACACTATCCACCGCTTCATGCCCATCATGCAAAGCCGCCTGATCTTCGGGCGCGGCGGCCAGGAAGAAATGTGTATCAAAGCGCTTCGGCACCTCAATCGGCGTAATCCAATGCGCGAAATGCCCGAGTGAGGAAATCGCGGGCATCAGGCCGCGCGAGGCAAGCATGGCGGCGAAATCGCCCTCGGCTTCCGGCGCCTGGCCAACCTCGGCCAGCAAGACACCGCATTCTTCCCAGGTTTCGCGAATGGCCGCGACACGAAAGGCGCCATGCGCATCACCGCCGGCCAGCACCTTGTCAGACGTCTCTACACGCCCGCCGGGAAACACCAGCGCGCCAGAGGCGAAATCAATCTGGCGGTGGCGCACCACCATGAAAACTTCCATGCCGCTTGGCCCATCACGCAGCAGCATGACGGTGGAAGCCGGGCGGGCGGGGGCAGCGGTGCTATCACTCATGCCCGCATTGCAGCGCGCCCAGCGCTTCGCCGCAAGGTGCCCCGCCTCATCCCTTGGCCAGGCGGCGCAAATGCGCCGCAGCCGCGCCGCTCGCAGCGGCTTCAATGTCACGAAAGCCGAGAACCAGCGCCTCCCCCAGGCGTGTCAACCGCGCCCCGCCGCCCCCGGCGCCGCCAGTGATGCGCTCCACCACCGGGGAAGAAAAGGTCTGGTTCAGTTCCGCCACCAATTCCCAGGCGCGGCGATAGGACATGCCAAGGGACCTGGCGGCGGCGCTTATCGAACCCGCCGCGGCAATCGCTTCCAGCAGGGCGACCTTGCCGGGCCCGACGCGGCCATCGGCAAAATCAATGCGCAGCCAAAGTGCCGCTTCCGTCATGGCCGGGGCATCCCATGCAGCGCATCGCGCAGCAGGGAAACGCTGCACGCCTCGCCCACTGCCAGGCCATTGCGCTGCGCGGCATGGCGCGGCAGGGCGAAGGTCAATTGTCGGCCCTCGGGGTCGCCCACATCCAGCGTCACGCGCATTTCCTCGCCCATTGGCAGCAGCGCAGTGATGGTGCCGGAAACCGGGTTCTCCCTTTCACCCGCCGAGGGCCGGCCACGGCGATGCAGCACCACGCCGCCCGCGCCAACCAGCCAATCCACAGCGGTGCCTGGCGGCAGGCTTGGCATGGGCGCGGCTTCCAGCACCTGGTCACACCAGCGGAGCCGCGTCAGGCCAGCCTCATGCGCCAGCACCACGCCGGTGAAAAGATTGCGCAGATCAAGCAGCCGCGCGACCTCGGCCGAGGCCGGGCGGGCCAGCATTTCCGCAGGCGGCGCGGTTTGTAGCCCGCGCCCCCGATGCAGCAGCAGCATGCGATCCGCGAGTGCCGCAGCCTCATCCAAATCATGCGTCACCAGGATGATCGGGATGGAAAGCCCCTGGCGCAGATTGGCCAATTCCACCTGCAAACGCCGACGCGTGGCGCGGTCCACGGCGCTGAAGGGCTCATCCAGCAGCAATACGGCGGGGTCGCGCGCCAAAGCCCGCGCAACGGCAACACGCTGCTGCTGCCCGCCAGAAAGCTCCGCCGGGCGGCGTTGTTCAAGCCCGGCAAGATGCACGCGCGCAAGAAGGGCGGTGGCGCGTTCCACACGCTCAGCGGCCGGCAAATGGCCCATCGCGGCCATGATATTGCCAAGCGCTGTCATATGCGGAAACAGCGCATAATCCTGAAACACCAGCCCAACACGACGGCGATGCGCCGGCAGGTCAAGCCCACGGGTGGTGTCAAACCAGGCTTCGCCATCGCAGATGACGCTGCCGCTTTCGGGATGATGCAGCCCGGCAATAGCGCGGAGTGTCGTGGATTTGCCTGCACCCGAAGGGCCGATGATCGCCAACAACTCCCCCGGCGCGCAATCAAGCGTGATATCCAGCGCGATGGGTGTGGCGGCCTTAAGCCGCACGGAAAGCCCGGCCTTAGTCATGGCGGCGGCGCCCGATCCCGCGCGTGAGCCGCTGCACCAGCAGCAGAGCCAGCAAACAAATCACCAGCAGCAGGGCAGACATGCTGGCCGCGGCGGCATCGTCGAAAGCCTGCACGCGATCATAAATGGCAATGGCGGCGGTACGGGTTTCGCCGGGAATTGCGCCACCCACCATCAGCACCACGCCGAATTCGCCAAGCGTATGGGCGAAGGTGAGCACAATGGCGGTCGCAATGCCCGGCCAGGCGAGCGGCAATTCCACGCGCCGGAATACCGCCCAAGGGGTCATGCCGGAAGTCGCACCCGCTTCGCGCAGATTGGCTGGAATGGCGCCAAAGGCGTTCTGGATCGGCTGTACGGCGAAAGGGATATTGGCAATGGCACTCGCCAACAGCAGTCCTTCAAAGGAAAAGGCCAGGGTTTTGCCGAATACTGCCTGGAAAGCCCCCCCAAGCCACGACCCAGCGCCAAAGGCGTTGAGCAAATAAAAGCCAAGCACCGTCGGCGGCAGCACCAGCGGCAACGCGACTGCCGCTTCAACCATGCCCCGCCCGCGAAAGCGCCGGAGCGCCAGGAACCGCCCAAGCCACAGCGCCAAGGGCAGCAGGATCACCACCGTGCCAAGACCAAGCCAGAGCGAAAGGCGAAGCGCGGGCCAATCCATCATTCAGGGTGCCTCTAAGCCGTGCCGAGCGAAAACCGCCGCCGCCTGGGGTGAGAGAAACCAGGCTTGCACGCGCAGCGCCGCTTCACTGGCACGTCGCGTGAGCGCCAGGCGGTGGCGGAGCGGTTCATGCAACGCCTCAGGCACCAGGCTGAAATCACCGCGTGCCTTGAGCGCGGGTGAAAGCACCAGAGAATGCGCGATCAAGCCACCTGTCGCCCCTTCCATCATGGCGAATTGCGCTGCCTGGGCAATGCTCTCGCCAAAAACCAGACGGGGGCGCAGCGCCTCCCACAATTCAAGCCTTCGCAAAGCTTGCTCGGCGGCGCGGCCATAGGGGGCGATTTCCGGATTGGCGATGGCAAAGCGTTGCACGCGCCCCGCGGCCAGCAAGGGACGCAGCCCTTCCAGCCCGACAACGGGATCAAGCGCCGAGCCACGCGGCGCAAATAGCGCAAGCCTACCCACCGCAAAGACATGGCCCGCATCGCGCAACTGCCCCGATTCAGCGAGTTTCTGGATGCTGATCTCATCGGCGGCGATCAACATTTCAAACGGCGCGCCTTGCGCAATCTGCCGCGCCATATTGCCGCTGGCGCCATAGGCAAGGCGCGGCGTGATGCCGGTTTCTGCTGCCACCAGCGCTGCCGCTTCTTCCAGCGCCGGCTGCAAGCTGGCCGCGGCGGCGATCAATGGCCGCGGCGCTGCGCCAGAAGTCGCGGGTACCAAGGCCAAGGGGGCCAGGAGTAGCCATGAGCGACGATGCATGGTGTGACCCCGTTATTCCTGAATGGATATAACCCTAAGGCATCGGCCCAATCAAGGTGGAAAAATGATCACAAGGCCGCAGGCATTTCCGAAATATCAATATTGTTCTGAAAAAATCACCAGCGAGGAGAAAAAATGTTCTCACGCTTGGCTGACCGCAAAACGCTTTACGAGTCATTCACGGATGATCGGCTTGCCGACATGCCGAGAACAGATGATTTGTCTTTTTCTTCGCCTTCCGCGCTGTTCTCATCCGATACGCAAAGCGCGCAAGACCCAGCACTCATTCAAAGCAACGGTAATGCCCCAATCATGGGCACAGCGGGCAATGACCTGCTCGCAAACCCTGGTCTGACAGATGATTCTCTTTTCGGCCTACAAGGCGCCGATACATTGTTTTCTTATGGTGGTGTGGACCTGCTGTTCGGCGGCGATGGTGATGACCTACTGCAAGGCGGTGATCTTGCCGATTGGCTTTATGGCGATGGCGATAACGACAGCCTCTATGGGGATGATGGCCTGGATGTTCTCTATGCCGCCAATGAAGCAGGCATTGCGGATGTTGAAGCGACCTCACGCAATCTTCTGATCGGTGGCGCTGGCGCAGATATGCTTTTCGGCTCCTTCGGGCAGGACACGCTGTATGGGGGCAATGATGAGGATTTCCTGACCGGCGGCGCAGGCGCGGATTACCTACATGGCGGCGCTGCCGCTGATTTGTTCCTCATTGATCTTTCCGTCAGTCTGGATCTTGCTAGTCGCTTTGGCGCAGCTGACACGATTGCCGATTTTTCGCTCTCGGAAGGTGATGTTCTCTCCTTCGGCCTCGTCAGCGGCGTAGTCGCTGGCCCAACCGGCACAGCACCGCTTGTTTGGCGCGGCAGTCTTGTGGCGCCGAATGGCCCCGTGGAAGGCTTTTTTCTGCCCGGTGATGATATGGGACCAAGCTATCTTCAGGCTTGGTTATTGGTTTCCTCCCAGGAAGCGTCTGCTCGTGAAGGCTGGGTAGTCATTGACCTTGACCAAAATGGCCTGCTGGGAACAACCGATATCCTGTTCAGGCTGCAATCAGCAGACCTTCAGCAAGCCCAGGTGTTTCAAGCTATTGATCCAGCAAGCTTTGCTGGTTGGGCAGGCGATGCAGACGGCGATGTGCTGGAAGCCCGGGCCGTAGGCTCAAGGCTTTTCGGGCTCGGCGGCGCGGATGCGCTTTTGGGCGGCAATGGCAATGATTGGCTGTCCGGCGGTGATGGGCAGGATACGCTTGCGGGCGATGCCGGCGATGATCAGCTTTGGGGCGGTGCGGGCGATGATTGGATGATCGGCGGTAACGGCCATGACGCGCTTTATGCCTATGGGCCCGGTACCGCGGAAAGTGATGATGTCGCTGCGGTCAACCGGCTGGAAGGTGAAGCCGGAAATGATTCGCTTTTTGGTGGCCTTGGCAGTGATTGGCTGCTTGGCGGTTCGGGCAATGATGTTCTCTACGGTGATGACGGCATAGATTCGCTGGAAGGTGGCTCTGGCAACGATACCCTTTTGGGCAGTGAGGGTACGGACAGCCTGATCGGCGGTAGTGGCACAGATAGTATTGATGGTGGCGGTGGGGATGACACCATAGCCCATGGGGAAGCCTCAGATCGCCTTGTTGGGGGCGATGGATTCGATTGGATCGTCATTTCAACAAATACTTCAATAAACTTGGGGGGGTTAGAAAACCAAGCGAACAGCGGCTCATGGATCGCTCAATTCGAGGCTGTTGATGCCCGCGCAACCAGCGGGAGCCTTACCCTATTGGGGGGTATGGAAGCCAATTACCTGATCAGCGGATCGGGGCAAGATAGCCTAAGTGGCGATGCGGGCGACGACATACTGCAGGCAGGTATCGGAAATGACAGTCTGGCCGGCGGCTCTGGTCTCAACATCATGTCCGGTGGCACCGGTGATGATCGCTATACCGTCGACAGCCTGGATGATCTGGTGCTTGAAGCCTATGCCGAAGGCAATGACACGGTCATCGCCGCAGTTGATTTCTACCTGCCGCCTGAGGTGGAAGTCCTTATCCTGGTCCCCGGCAGTGATGCGCGGCGCGGCGGCGGCGGCTTCGGGAATGATCGCCTGATCGGCAATGCCAATGCCAATCAGCTTTTTGGCGGCGATGGCGATGATACCTTGGCGGGTGGCAATGGCGCGGATCAGCTGGAAGGCGGCGATCAAAATGATCTTCTGATCGGCGGCAGTGAGGCGGATATCCTTAGCGGCGACGCAGGCCAGGATTCCCTTGATGGCGGCGCTGAAAACGATACCCTGATCGGCGGCGATGGTGCCGATACCATGGCGGGCGGTGCAGGCGATGATCTTTATTGGATGGTTGAAACTGACGATTTGCTGCTTGAAGCGCGGGCCTTAGGCAGCGATACCGTGATCACCATGTGTGATTTGTTACTACCTCAGAATATCGAGTTTCTTGTAGTGGCGGAAAATATCATCAACCTATCTCTGGTTGGCGGCATTAAAGAGGATATTATGCTCGGAAATGGCCTGAGCCATTTCTTTGACGGCAGGGGGGGTGATGACCTGATCCTTGCAGGCGGCCAAAGCCTGACCGATATTACAGCCTTATTCGAAGGCTGGTTTTAGCCCGCGACGGGAGGTTGACCTCTCCCAAGGGCACTGAGGCAGGAAAAAATGGAAAAGGCGACGATTGGCGGAGGGTGCTTCTGGTGCCTGGAAGCTGTATTTCGGGAAATGTCGGGCGTTAGTTCCGCCCAATCGGGCTATGCTGGGGGCCATATGGCCCATCCAACCTATGAGGAAGTCTGCGGCAAGCGAACCGGCCACGCGGAAGTAGTGCAAGTCACCTTCGATCCTGCACGCCTTTCTTTTGCTGATCTGCTCAGGGTGTTCTTTACTATCCATGACCCCACCACCAAGGACAGGCAGGGGGCAGATATCGGCCCGCAATATCGCAGCATCATCCTGACCCATGGGGACGAACAGGAAGCCACTGCCAAGGCCATCATCGCGGAAATCACCGCCGCCGGCCTATGGGTGCGGCCAATTGTAACTGAAATAATCCCCCTGACGGAGTTCTGGCCAGCGGAGCCCGAGCATGACAACTACTTTGCCCGCAACCCCTGGTCAGGCTATTGCCAAGCCGTTATCGCACCGAAACTAGCAAAGTTCAGGAAGGCCTTTGCCAGCACGCTGAAGGCCCAAGGAGGGGACTGAAAACTCATGGCATTCTTCAGGCAGAACCCTGCGCAAGGCAAAAGCTTCCCGGTCGAGAGGACCGATCCCGAATGGCGCGCAGGCCTGTCCGCCGAAGCCTACCGTGTGCTGCGCCAACACGGCACCGAACGGCCCGGTTCTTCGCCCCTCAATGCCGAAAAGCGCCCAGGGCGCTTCTTATGCGCCGGATGCGGCCAGGCCTTGTTCGACGCCGCTACGAAATATGAAAGCGGCACGGGCTGGCCTTCCTTTTACGCCCCGCTTGAAGGCGCCATCGGCACGCAGGTTGATCGCGCGCTGTTCATGGTGCGCACAGAGGTCCATTGCGCCAATTGCGGCGGACATCTGGGGCATGTGTTTCCCGATGGGCCGCCCCCGACTGGCCTGCGTTACTGCTTGAATGGCGCAGCCCTTTCCTTTGAGAGCATCGCCACGCCATGAGCCTCAGTTTTATTACTCGTCGCAACATCGCCTTCCATACCTCCGACCGCATGAAGCGCCTGCGCATCGCGTCACTTTCGGCATGGTTGATGGCGATCACGCTGGGGATTCTTTCGCTCTGCGCGACCGCTCAGGCGGATCTGGTCTATGTGCTCAATTCAACCGACCCGAGCATCGTAAAAATTGATTCCCGCACAGGCGAGGAAGTCAGGCGGATCGAGGGCCTGCGCGAAGTGCATCATTTGGTGCTGTCGCCGGATGGCAAGGAATTGCTGATCGCCGATTCATCCGGCAATGAAATCCTGTTTGTCGAACCCGCAACCGGCACCGTCCTACGCCGTGAGCGAATTTCTAATCCCTATCATCTGGATTTCACTCCCGATGGCAGGCTGCTTGTGGTTGCCAGCCTCAGGCGCGGCCAGGTTGATATCTATGACGCGAATGGCTTGCGGCTTCTGGAAAGGCTGCGGGCGGGCAACAAACCGTCCCACATCGCCTTCAGCCCAGATTCGCGGATTGCGTACGTCACCATCCAGGGTGATGGTGCGGTTATGGCGATTGATCTTCAGGCACGCCGTATGCTTTGGCAGGCGCCCGTTGGCCCGGAACCTGCGGGCATCATTTGGCATCGTGATCGATTGATTGTGGGCATCATGGGGCGCGATCATTTTGCGGTGCTCAACCCGGAAACCCGGCAAGTTGAAAGTACCATCCGGGTCGGGCGCGGCGCGCATACGATTTTCGCCGCCCCTGACGGGAAGACCCTATGGGCCACTAGCCGCGTGCAAAGCCGAATTGCGGAAATTGATCCAGCGACACTCGAAGTTCGTCGCATTCATGAGCTTCCCGGCGGGCCCGACTGTATTGCTTTCGCGCCCGATGGCGCGATTTGGACGACGCTCCGCTGGGCAGGCCGAATCGCAAGGCTAGACCCTGCCTCGGGTGAGGTATCAACTATCCGTGTCGGCCGCAGCCCGCATGGCATCTTCGTCCAGCCCCGCGCCGCGCAATGACGGCGCTGCGGTCATGAGAAAGGCTCTCAGCCGCTTCCTGGCCGGCTGCATGGCCATATCAGCCCTGGCGCCAAGCGGTCTTGGTGCCAGAACACCAGCCCCATGCGCGGCGGGAACCTTGTACCTGACCATTGACACAGGCTGGGGGCGTGAAGCGGAGCAAATCGCCGAAATCCTAAAGCGCCGCAGCATACGCGCCACGCTTTTTGTGGCGCAGGAGCCGACACATCGCGGCGATAAAAGCCTCGATCCAGGCTGGGCCGCATTCTGGCGCGCGCGCGCGGCTGAAGGCCATGTTTTTGCCAGCCACACGGACCGGCATTGGTATTTCCGTGGCGATCCGGCGCCAGGGATTGTTCGCTTCGTTTCCTACGATAAAAAAAATGAGGATCGCCTCGATCAGGCCGCGATGTGCCGGGAACTAAGCGCACCGATCGAAAGGCTGCGCGCTGCCGTGCCTGATGCGGTGGTCTTGCCACTCTGGCGCGCGCCGGGCGGCATCACCACGCCGAACGCGCTGCGCATGGCTGAATCCTGTGGCTTACGTCACCAGGGCTGGACGCAAAATGGTTTCCTTGGTGATGAATTGAACAGTGATGCCCACCCCAACGCCTCCCTCAGGGACCGTGTGCTTAGATCTGTTAGGGATGGTGAGGTGCTTGTCATGCATTGGGGCGTGCGCAGCCGGAAGGACCCCTATGCGAATATTCTCGAAGATGTGCTCGCCGGCTTGCAGGCCAGGGGATTTTGCTTTGGCCAATTGAACGCTGAAGGCAGGCGTTGAGCCATGTTCAATACACTCGATGAATTGCATACCCGCCTGACAGGATGGATTTTCGAAACCTTCCTTCAACCCATGCTTTATGCAAGCGATATGATGAATATCGCCGATGAGATGCTGGAATGGGTGGATTTTGCGCTCTTTAGTATTTTTGGCGTCGTGGTGATTTACCTGGTCTGCCGGCCACTGGAAGCTTTGCGCCCCGTTGAACCTGTGACGGACCGACGCGCCATCAGGACCGACATCATTTATACCCTGCTCGCCAGGCTTGGCATCTTCCCGCTACTGGCCTTCGTACTGCTCGCAGCAATTCAAAGCCGGCTGGAAGGCTTGCTCGCCGATACGGGCTTCGTCACGCCGACGCTGGAATCCCTCTTCCCATTTCTGCATCAGGCACCGCTGCTGACCTTCTTTATCTATGTGGTGATCCTTGATTTCGGTGAATATTGGCGCCATCGCCTGCAACACAGCATTGGCTGGTGGTGGGCATTGCATTCCATACACCATGCCCAGCGACAAATGACTTTCTGGACCGATGATCGCAACCATATGCTGGATGAAGCGATTGCAGCGCTCTGGTTCGGAACCATTGCCTTGCTCATTGGCGTATCGCCGGCGCAATTCCCATTGCTCCTGCTTCTCATGCGGTTGGTCGAATCTTTTTCGCATGGAAACATAAGGTTGTCCTTCGGTAGACTAGGGGAGCGGCTGCTGGTTTCTCCGCGCTATCATAGATTGCATCATGGCGTTCTTTCTATCGCAGAACATGGCAGGAATTACGCTGTGCTCTTTCCGGTGTGGGACTGGGTCTTTGGAACTGCCGACTTCAACCGCGGTGTCTATCCACGAACCGGTGACCCAGAAGCGCCGGAAATTATCGCCACTGGCGGTTGGTTGGCCCAGCAAAAGATGGGCTTCAAGCGCATGCTTGGTATCGGGAAATAACTGTAGCACCCCGACGCCATATACTTAGGGTCGACATCCCCGTTTGATCATTACAGATCAGGTGTTTGCCTCTGCCCCAACCAGCATGGTCTCGAAAAAATTCTCAAGCTGTTCCAAGGCCTTGTCCGTCTCGGCCACCACACGCCTGAGCGCCGCTGCGTTTTCCCCGGAAAAGCCAGTGCGGTCAGGGGCGGCCGATTTCTGAAATGCCGTCAATTGCGCGCAGAGCTGAATGGCACCAAGCGTGCGGGCAGCCCCCAATAGCCGGTGCGCGTTTTGTGCAATCGCATCGGGGCGTGGATGTTCTTGAGTCAATTCTATACTGAATTGATCTCGAATCATTTTCATTTCAACCATGAATTCCCGAATGACACCCGCCGCAGCCCCTTTCAATTCACTTTTGAGCAAATCAAGGACGCGTCTTTCCAAGACGCCCGTTCGCTGGTCAGCCCGCTCCTGCGCGCCTTCTTGAGCTTCAAAGGGAATAGACGGAAGGGAGGATTGAAGCCCAGCCAAGGCGGCAGCCAAGGTTTCACGCCCCAAAGGTTTGCCGATATGCCCGTTCATCCCGGCTTCATGCGCAGCCGCTATCTGCTCTGGCATGACGGAAGCCGTTAAGGCGAAGATCGGTATCTGACCAAGCGGTGTGGGCATGTCACGTATGGCGCGCGCTGTCGTAAAGCCATCCATTTGAGGCATCTGCAAATCCATTAGAACAACGTCAAAGCGGCTCGCTGGCAATTTTTCGAGCGCTTCATAACCGCTGGTTGCGAAGATGACCTCATGTCCCATATTGCACAGAAGCGCCCCCGCAACATCTCGGTTTGTCTTCACATCATCAACGACCAAAATTTGAAGACGTTGTGCATTCGCCTGCGCCAAAATGCTGCGCCCTGAATCCTCTTGTGCTATTTCCGGCGCTTCGGCGAGTACCAACGGTATCTCGATCCAGAAAATGGAACCGGCGCCCGGATTGCTCTGACATCCAATATCGCCCCCCATCTGCTTCACAAGCCGGGATGTAATCGCAAGACCAAGGCCGGTACCCAGCGCCTCGCTCGGGGTCATTGAAGAAATTTGTACAAAATCCTCAAAAATCAGCCGCTGATTTTCCTCCGAAATCCCGGGGCCTGTATCGCGCACTTCGATGCATAATTTCGCGGCGTCCTTCCGTTTGGCCTGCAAATAGATGCTGCCATCAGAAGGCGTGAATTTGACCGCATTGGATAGTAGATTGAGGATAACTTGTCGCAACCTTGTCGGATCACCAAGCACTGCCTTGGGCAGGCGCTGATCGATATTAAGCGTGAATTCCAGACGCTTGCGGGTGATATCGGGGGCCATCAAGGCCGCGCAGCTTTGGATCACCTCTGAAAGAAGAAAAGCGCGCGTAGCGAATTCCATGCGCCCGGATTCGATTTTGGAAAGATCGAGAAGG
Source organism: Asaia bogorensis (assembly GCA_945873675.1). Lineage (GTDB taxonomy): Bacteria > Pseudomonadota > Alphaproteobacteria > Acetobacterales > Acetobacteraceae > Neoroseomonas > Neoroseomonas bogorensis_C. The sequence continues at coordinate 10,329 of CAMCEP010000005.1, read as the reverse complement.
CCGTTCACAAGTTCTAAAAGATGCTTTCCTGCATTGTTAAGATTACGAATTTTGTCGCGCTGGTCATCAGCCAGACGCGTGTCGTCAAGCAGCAATTCAGAAAAACCCAGTATACCATTCAGCGGTGTACGTAATTCATGGGACATGCGGGCCAGGAACTGGCTTTTCGCCTCACCGGCGGCGCGCGCAGTGTCACGGGCCGTCGCCAAATCCTGCATGGCGCGCTTCAACGGCGTAATGTCAGTGCGGATACCAACGACGCCTCCATCCGGTGTGCGGCGTTCCGTGATCAGCACCCAGCGTCCATCGGGCAAAAGCCGCTCCATCGGCGGGTGATTGCCACGGTGAAACGCCTTGCTGTCCGAGACGAATTTCTCGATATCGCCCTGCGCCTGCGGATATTGTCCACGAAGCGCACCTTCGCGCATGATGTCATCAAACAGCGCGCCCGGTACAATAAAGGGCGCGCTGATTTTGTAAAAATCCTTGTAGCGGCTGTTGCAGGCAATCAGCCTGTCATCCGGATCGAACATCACGAAGCCGTCCGACATGGATTCAAGCGCGTTTTCAAGCGTGCGTCGCGCGGTAGCGCGTTCATCTTCCACGCGTTCCCTTTGTCGTAGCCCGACCATAAGGGCGCCTGCCACAAGTAGTATCATCAAGCCGAGCGCACCCGAGACCAGAAACGCCCGGCTGCGATCCGCATACCAGCCACTTAAGGCGGTATCCACTTCAAGCGTTACAGCAACGGTCAGGGCGGGGTAGAGTGTCGGGCGCACTGCGGCGAAGACCATCTCCGGCGTGAAGCGGCTTTTGATCTGTTCCGCTGTTACCAATCCACGAAGCGATGCGGCTGGCGGAACAAGTTTTTGCCCAATCCGTGTTTCATCATGCGGCACAGAAGCCAGCAAGGTTCCGTCATCCCGCTCAAGCGTTACGCGAAGCCCCAGGCTTTCCCCAGCACCCGACAAGATGCTCTGCACAACGGGCACCGGCACTTCAGCAACGGCCATCACTGGACCGAGCGTCGGCAAAATGATGTTTCGGGCAAAGAAAAGCGTCCATTCGCCGGTATTCGCATTAAGTACAGGTCCACCAATCAAAACACTGCCACCACGCGCAGCGACTTCCGCAAAGGCGGAAGCGCTTGGCAGTGACAACCGCCGACGGCGTGATACCGGCAAGGCAGTTGCAACCGGCAACCCATCCGACCCAATCAATAAGATGTCCCGATAAGTGAAGTTTTGGTTGTTCAATTCGCGTAGAACACGATTGACCTGCGATACTTCCAAGCGGCCTTCACGCTGAAATGGCGCCAGCACCGCCGGCAGGCCTGCCAGCATGGCATCAACCTGGACGAAGGAGCGATTGATCGCCGCTTCGGTAGAACGTCCAATCTTATTGAGAGAATCGATCGCCGCGGAAATTTGCGCTTCCTTGGCGCGGTTCACCAGCAAAGTGGTCGCCACAATTTGCGCAATCAATAGCGCCAGTGCGGCAAACAGGACTGCGTGGCGAAGAAAGCGCGTGGAGAACATGGCGCTACTCCGGCCGCGCGCTTATTCCAAGCACCGGTGCAAGCGTCTTGTTCCAAGCCTCCACACATTCAGCGCCACAACGCCGCACCCAGCCCGGCAAAACGCTATCGGTCAGCAACTGCAGCCGCCGCTGTTCATCAGCCTCACTCACCGGCACCACCACCATGGTCCCCCGCCGCCCATTCTGGCAGCGCGGCTGGCCGGAATTGCACGCAAGCCCTTCTCCCGTTTCACGATCCGCTGCATCCCAGATATCGGCTTCGAGTTTGCCGACTTCCGTGCGGATGGTACCACGCGCCCATTCCGGTAGCGCATGCCAGGTACCAAGATTGGCCCCAAAAATGGAAAGCCCCCAAGTGATCGCCATACTGTGAACATGGGTCGTCACTTCATGCAGGCCAATGTCATTGCCGGAAAGCGTTCCAGTGACCGCGCATTCAACCACACCGGATTTGATCGCGGAAACGATCTCGGCAAATGGAATGACAACAGGCGTCGCACCAAGCGCCGCAAACATTTCCGACTGCCCAACAGAAGATGTTCTGACCCTTCGCCCGGCAAGATCTGCCAGTCTTGAAAAAGGCCGTCGACAAAACACGACCTGCGCCGGATAGACATAAACCCCGAGCAATTCTATGTCATACCGATCCCGCAATGTTTCGGTCAAATGGCCCCGGAAAGCAGCGACAGAACGGCGCAGCGCCGCGATGTCAGGGTTAACGGCAGGAAGATCAATGGCATTGAATTCCGGTTCTTCAGTGCTCACCACTGCCAGTAATGCGGTCCCAAAGGAAACCACGCCAAGCCGAATCAGCGACAGCATTTCCTGACCACGGATACCGCTACGATCAAATGGGGCGATCTCAGCGACAATACGACCATTGGTCGCCTGCGAAATACGCTCTCGCCAGAAGGGTTCTTCATAGCGCAAATACTGGCTGACATCGGCAAGCCCACCCACGATGCGCATGCGGATGGGTGCCTCCCCTTGTGCCAGGACCGGACGGTACAAAGCCGGGCAGACCAGCAAGGCCAATACCAGCAGCAAAGCGCCGGCGAGTGCGCCGCGCGGCGAAGGTCGGGATGAGGGGCCTGGCAGGCGGGAGAGGTGCAATCTCGTCATGCGGGAAGCCTATAGGATATTGCTACCAATACGCGAGTTTTTTCATTGCATCTAAACCAGTCCAGGGGCAAGCCTCGGTGCGTCCTTCCAGGGACAGGGACTCAACTAGCCGGAGGGGAAGCCGCCAAGGCAACCTCAAGAGCACGCTTCAGGCTTGGGGAGGCAGGCTCCACCCGCGCCGGAAAACCCTGCACCTGCCGCCCATCGCGTGAGACCAGGTATTTGTGGAAATTCCAGCGCGGCTCGCCACCCGCCCGTGCCGCGGCCCAGCGATAAAAGGGGCGCGCTTCCGGACCCCTGACACGGGAAAGGGCGGCCATGGGGAAGGTGATGCCAAACTGCGCATCGCAAAATTCCTTGATCTTGCGGCCGTCCTGGCTTTCCTGATTGAAATCATTGGAAGGCACACCAAGCACCACCAGCCCGGCACCTTCCTGCGCTTCATGCAGGCGTTGCAGCGCAGTGTATTGCCCCGTGAAGCCGCAAAAGGATGCCGTGTTCACCACAAGCAAGACCCGCCCGCGCCAGGCCGCCAAATCATGCTCTCCGCCTTCCAGGGCGGGGAAGCGGAAATCCCAAGCGGTTGCAGGGGCTGGGGCAGCGGCCATCAGCGGCAGGGCCAAAAGGGCGCGACGGGCCGCCTTAACCATAGCGTTCCTCAAGCCAGGGATCGCCCTGATTGTGATAGCCGCGCACCTCCCAAAAGCCAGGGCGATCTTCCGCAAGCAATTCTATGCGCGTCAGCCATTTCGGGCTTTTCCAAAAGTAAAGGCGGGGCAGCACCAGCCGCACCGGCCCGCCATGTTGGCGCGTAATCGGCGCCCCTTCCCAGGAATGCGCCACCATCACATCGGCGGCGGCAAAGGCTTCCAGGGTCAAATTCGTGGTGTAGCCATCATAGGATGTCATGGAAACAAAACGCGCTTCGGGGCGAGGGCGCGCCATTTCCAACAGCGTCGCTGTACGCACACCAGTGAAGCGATTGTCATAACGGCTCCATTGCGTGACGCAGTGGATATCGCAGACCATGTCGGTTTGCGGCAGCGCCATGAAGCCTTCCCAATCGAAGGCGAGGCGATTTTCCACTAGCCCTTCAAGCCGCAGCCGGAATTTGGCGGTGCTGACATCCGGCTGCACGCCAAGATCGAGCACCGGCCAATCCTTCACGAGCGTTTGGCCAGGCGGCAGGCGTTCGCGCGCGGGATCGGCGGTGGTGCCGGTCAGCAGGCGGCCTTCTTCGGCCCAGCGTTCCTTGGTGCGCACCAGCTTTTCGCGGATTTGCCCTTCCAGTGGCACGTCTTCCTTATCCACGGCGACTACTCCTGACTATCGAAGGGTATTGGCAAGGAATGCCTCAACCAAAGGTCCCCAAATCTGCGGCCCGCCGGCCGCCGTGAAAAGGCCATGCCCATCCTGGCCGAAAGCGGGCAAGGCGCGGAAATCGGCTGCGCCACCGGCCTGGACATAGTTTTGATGCATCGCCCCCGCAAGCGATGGGCCGAAGAAACTGTCATTGGCGGTATAAACCCAAAGACTTGGCACACGCGCCGTCTGGCCAAATCGCCCGGCACTGGTCGTCAGCACATCGGCCCGGCAATTATTATTGGGCAGATTATCCACCCGCCCCCCGCGCCCACCAGCCATGTTCACGATCGCGGCGACTTCAGGCGGGTTGCGCGCGGCCAAAGCGAGGGAGCCCCAGCCACCAGCAGATTGGCCGACCACAACAGCGCCATCGCGGCGTATCCCCGGCTGGGCGGTGGCATAGGCAAGGGCAGAGCGGATATCCCGCGCGGTCTCCATGCCGCCCGCCACGAAATTGGGATCGCGGCAAGAACCATAGGTTTCCGCCCAGGTGCCGCCCGAAGCGCCATAGCCCCGGCGCAAAGGCACAGCGACCGCATAGCCGCGCCTGAGGAACCATGAAATTGCCCGCTGCTCACAGGACCAGGGCGCCATGTTTGGGCGTTGTGCGGCACTGGGTGGGGACCCATGATTGGCCACAACAAGGCGTGCCGGATTTCTCCCCGCCGGGCGACAAAGCCGCATGAGAATAAATTGGTTCGTGCCTTCCACCGGGACCCAATGGTCCTGTTCCCGCCAGGGGCCTTTTTCTTCTGTGATCGCGCCAACAGAACGCACTGCAATGCCCGCCGCTGGCGCGCCCTGCTGCTCCGCACAAGCGGTAAGGCCGAAGCAGAACAGCAGCGTGGCTAGACAAAGCAGGATTCCTGGCATTGGTTTCCCCTTCGGCAAAGCTTGCGATGAAATCGTTCTATTCACCCAAGCGTAATGCCAGCATCGCGGATCACCTCAAGCGCGCCTTGGCGCTGTTCGGTCAGCCAGCGCGAGAAAACATCCGGCGCATTGCCGATCATGATCGCGCCGGCCGGGTCCATGCGCGCGCGCACCGCTGCCGATTTGGCCGAAACGGCGGCTACCGCGGCCATGCGGTCCACCACGGCGCGCGGCGTGCCGGCGCCGGCGAAAAGCCCATTCCAATCATTCATGTCAAAACCCGGAAAGCCGGATTCCGCAAGCGTTGGTACATCCGGCAGCGTCGCAATGCGTTCAAGGCTCGTCACCGCCAGAATGCGCGCCCGGCCCGCCTGCACGGGCGGGCGCACGGAAGATGAGGTGATCAGCACCGCATCAATGCTGCCCGCCAGCAGATCGCGCGCGGCGTCCGCGCCACCGCGATACGGCGCATGCACAAGCTTGACGCCAGCGCGCTTTTCAAAGGCGGCCAGCGCCAAATGCGCCATGCCCGCTGCTGGCGGCGTGCCAACGGTAATGGTGGAAGGCCGCGCCTTGGCGACCGCCATGAATTCCTTGATGTCCTTGGCAGGGAAATCATGCTTCACCGCAATCACCTGCGGAAAGACCGAAATCAAGGTAGTGGGCGTGAAGGCCGTGTTGTAATCAAAAGGAATGTCGCGCATCAGCGCGGGGTTGGTCAGCTGATTGGCCGCATCCACCAGAAACGTATAGCCATCGCGCGGCGCTTGCAGCAGCGCATTCGCGGCGATGATGGCGTTGCCGCCGGTGCGGTTTTCAATGACGATATTCTGGCCAAGCGCTTCCTGCATATCGGCGGCGAGCGCGCGCGCAGCGGTATCAGCAGCGCCACCGGCAGCGAAGGCCACCAGCCAACGTATCGGCCGATTGGGCCAATCGGCTTGCGCATGAGCAAGCTTGCTTACCCAGGGCGCGGCCAGGGTGGCAGCAAGAATGGCGCGGCGATTGATTGGTTTGATCATGGTATTCCTCCCGAGTTTTTTTGATGCGTTTTGTCCTAGCCAGGATCAAAAATTATCCCGACCAAAGCGCCGTTCAAAGGCGGCGATGTCATCTTCATGCGTCATGGTGAAGGCCAATTCATCAAGGCCTTCCAGCAGGCTGCGCTTAGCGAAGGGGTCAATTTCAAAGCGATGTACCGTGCCATCCGGCGCTGTGACGGTTTGCTCCGGCAGATCAATCGCGATCTCGGCTTCCGGTGTGGCGATGCTCGCCGCGATCAGCGCGCTGACGGCCTCAGCTGGCAGGATGATGGGCAGAACGCCGTTCTTCACCGCATTGATCGCGAAAATATCGCCGAAAGATGGCGCAATCACCGCCCGCGCGCCCCAGCCATGCAGCGCCCAAACCGCATTTTCGCGCGATGAGCCACAGGCAAAATTGCGCCCGCCCAGAATGATGCGCGCATCGCGCCACGCGGGCCGGCTGAGCGGGAATTCGGGAATCTCATTCCCTGCCGCATCAAAGCGCAAATCACGAAAGAAATTGATGCCGTGATCATCATCGCGGGGCCGCGCCAGGAAGCGCGCAGGGATGATCTGGTCCGTATCGATATTGTCCTGCACCAACGGTACGGCGTTGGACCTGAGTGAAATGAAGGGCTCCATGATGAACTACCCCGCCCCCTTCACGCGCCTGATATCAACAACATGCCCAGCCAGTGCGGCGGCGGCGGCCATTTCAGGGCTCATGAGATGCGTGCGCACCCCAGCCCCCTGGCGGCCGCGGAAATTGCGATTGGAGGTGGAGGCAATGCGCTGCCCCGGCGTGCCAATTTCGCCATTCGTACCAAGGCACATGGAACAGCCAGCTTCACGCCATTCAAACCCCGCTGCCTTGAAAATCGCATCCAGCCCTTCGGCTTCCGCCTGGCGCTTCACGGGCGCTGAGCCCGGCACCACCCAGGCGGTGACACCTGCGGCGACCTTGCCGGTTTGGGCGATGGCTGCAGCAGCGCGCAAATCCTCTATCCGGCCATTGGTGCAGGAACCGATGAACACACGATCCATGCGCAACGCCGCCACCGGCATGCCAGCAGAAAGGCCCATATAGGCGAAACAATCTTCCAGGGCCTGACGGCGCGCCGGGTCTTCCTCGGCCATGGGATCAGGGATCACGCCATCGGCGGGCAGCGCATCCTGCGGGCTATTGCCCCAGGTCACCATGGGCGCGATGGTCGCGGCATCAATCATCACCTCATGATCAAATTGCGCGCCGGGATCACTTGGCAGGGCGCGCCAGCGCGCCAGCGCCGCATCCCATTCGGCGCCCTTCGGTGCATAGGGTTTGTCGGCCAGATAGGCGAAGGTTTTTTCATCGGGCGCCACCATGCCGGCCCGCGCGCCCGCTTCGATGGACATATTGCAGAGCGTCAGCCTGCCTTCCATCGAAAGGCCGCGTATCGCCGAACCGGCATATTCAATCACACACCCCGTCGCACCCGCCGTGCCGATAGTGGCGATGATATGCAAAATGACATCCTTGGCGGTGACACCAAAACCAAGCGCGCCTTCAACCGTAATGCGCATGGTGCGCGGGCGTCTTTGCCACAGGCATTGCGTGGCCAGCACATGCGCCACTTCCGTCATGCCAATGCCAAAAGCAAGCGCGCCCAAGGCGCCATGGGTGGAAGTATGGCTATCGCCGCAGACCAAGAGCATGCCGGGCTGGCTCAGGCCGTTTTCGGGGCCGATGACATGCACAATGCCCTGCTGATCATCCGTCAGCCCAAAATGTCTTATCCCATATTCAGCCGTATTACGTTCCAGGGATTCGACCATGCCGCGATATTCGGCGTTGGCAATCTCGGCAGTCTGGCGCGTATCAGTCGGAGCGTAATGGTCAGGTGTTGCGAAAATCCGCTCTGGCGCGCGGGGCGCGACGCCGCGCTTGCGCAGCATCTCGAAGGCCGGCGCGGTACCGTCATGGATGAAATGGCGATCAACATAGAGCAAAACCTGACCATCTTCGCGTTCCAGGACGCGGTGGCGCATCCAGATCTTGTCGAACATTGTCAGGGGCTCAAGTGTGGCGTGCTGCATCATGCGCGGGATCATTCAGGCAGAACCAGGCTTTGGCAAGCGCGGCGCCTTTGCCATTTTCATCTCGCCCTGGTTGGCGGGGTGAGGTATGAGCCAAGCTTGATTGCACAAGCGCAGCAGCAGGCATCCGGGCAGCAGCAACATGGTCGAGACAAAAACCGCGACAAGCATCGGCCAGGCGGCATCGGCGGTTGAGCTCACCATCCTCATGCCCTGCCTGAATGAGGCAGAAACCCTCGCGACCTGCATCCAAAAAGCGATGGGGTATCTGGCGCGGAGCGGTATTTCCGGCGAGGTGCTGATCGCCGATAATGGCAGCAGTGATGGCAGCCAGGCCATTGCGCGCGGGCTTGGCGCGCGGGTGATTGATGTGCCCGAAAAAGGCTATGGCGCGGCGCTGATTGCAGGCATTGCGGGCGCTCAAGGCCGCTACGTCATCATGGGCGACAGTGATGATTCCTATGATTTCAGCGCGCTTGACCCCTTCATCGCAAAACTGCGCGATGGCTATGATCTGGTGATGGGCAATCGCTTCAAGGGCGGCATTGCACCCGGCGCCATGCCGCCCTTGCATCGCTATTTGGGCAATCCGGTGCTGTCCACCATTGGGCGCGTTTTCTTCGGCGGGCCGATCCGCGATTTCCATTGTGGGTTGCGCGGATTTTCACGCGCGGCCATTGCGGCACTTGATCTCAGCGCGCCGGGGATGGAATTCGCGTCAGAAATGGTGGTGAAGGCCACCATGCGCGGGCTTCGTATCACGGAAGTGCCGACCACGCTTTCGCCCGATGGAAGGTCTCGCCCGCCGCATTTGCGTTCCTGGCGCGATGGCTGGCGGCATTTGCGCTTCTTGCTGATTTTCTGCCCGCGCTGGCTGTTTCTGTATCCCGGCGCAGTGCTTTTTGCGTTGGGCGCGCTGGCCATGGCAGCGCTGCTGCCGGGACCTGTTCGGCTGGGCGGTCTCACGCTTGATGTGCATAGCCTGCTCTATGCCTCCGGCGCCGTGGTAATGGGGTTTCAGGCCATACAATTCTGGGTCTTTGCGCGGCTTTATGGCGCGGTCACCGGGCTTTTGCCCGAACCGCAAAGGCTTTCGCGCTTTGGGCTGGAAGCGGCCCTGGTGGTGGCGGCTTTATTGTTACTGCTCGGCCTTGGGCTTGGCTTTGTCGCGGTCGCGCAATGGGGCACGCGGGATTTCGGGGCGCTTGCCGGCGGCGAGGTCATGCGCCTTGCGATTGCTTCCGTCACCGCCATGCTGCTTGGCCTGCAATTGGCCTTTGGGGCGTTTTTCCTGGCACTGCTAGGCATGATGCGCCCGGCGCCAGGAAGGTGACTCCCCCGTTCAGCCCTTGCGCTTTTGGATACTGGCGGCCCGGCGCCCATCACGGCAGGCGTCAGAACAAAAGCGCACTTCGTCCCACACCCGTTCCCATTTCTTGCGCCAGGCGAAGGGGCGGTTGCAGGCGGCGCAAAGCTTTTGCGGCAAATTGGGCTTGCGATGCGCCACGCTATTCCCCGGCCCGGATTTCGCCCACCACACGCCCGCGCGCGGTATCAAACAGCAGCACCCTTTCGCCATCGGGCCGCACCACCCAAATGGCGATTGTCTTTTCCACCCCAGCTATGCCAGCAATGCGGGTGCCGGCAGGCTGACCCAGGGCTGCCGAATTGAAAGCGACCGTCGAACCACCTGAACGCTGAACGATCAGCACAACCAGCGCCACGGTTGCCGCGACGATCAGCACCCCCATTCCAATGACCAAAGCCTTGAGAAACCGCACGGAAGACCCCCTTTTGAACGCTGAACGCCACGAATTCCGCGCGCCCCTGGAAGCGGCCGGCACCCGCGCCGATCGCTTCCTTGCTGAGGCGATAGGTTCTCTCTCTCGCTCCCGCGTCAAGGCCCTGATTGTCGCGGGCCATGCCAGCCGGGATGGTCAGACGCTCCGCGAACCCGCAGACGCCATTCGCCCCGGCGCGCTTTACGCGCTTGAAATCCCCGCGGCCATCCCTGCCCTGCCGCAGCCGCAGGATATTCCACTGACGATATTGCATGAGGATGCAGATTTGATCGTGCTGGATAAACCGGCAGGGCTTGTGGTGCATCCCGCGCCGGGCAATCGGGATGGCACACTGGTCAATGCGCTGCTTGCCCATGCCGGGGATAGTCTACCCGGCATTGGCGGGGAAAAGCGGCCCGGCATTGTGCATCGGCTGGACAAGGACACTTCTGGCGTCATGGTCGCGGCCAAGACGGAATTGGCGCTCCGCCGACTATCCGAAAGCTTCGCAGAGCGTGATCTGGAACGGCATTATCTGGCGATTTGTT